>JAUXBM010000221.1 GCA_030619415.1 Chlorobiota bacterium | reverse complement strand
CCCTTCAAAAATACAGCTGTCGTCAGGCCGGAGGAGTTTAATTCCGCCCCATTGGCTGTCTGCAAGCGCAGGCCGAAGGATGACCGGGTTTCCCTCATCTCCCATAATATGAATACTTCCCTGGATAATGATCCGGGCAGTATCGTAAAAAATCAATTCTGTGCCCGGCAATATCACCAATTTCATGGCTGAATCAACGACAATATTATGCTTAATGTGATGCGGGGAAGCAGAACCGGAAAATACAATTTCATTTTCTGACCCTGCGTATTTCTTCTGTTGCGAACAGGAAGTCCCTATTAACAAAATAAGTAAAATGCCCGGTAGCGTTTTGATTGAAAACATGACTTTATAGCTTGATCCAAAATTAGCAAGATTTTATAGTCAGATTAATTTTCCCATTTTTGTAAATGCAATTAGATAAACCAACAGGGAGCATGAACTTCGATTACGACACTTTAATTCAGCAGAATATATATTTTCTTTACCTGGGCATTCTGTTCGTAGCAGCCGGTATCATCCTTTTTGAAATACAGTCGAGAAAAGCACTCCCGATTGTTTTGGTCATGCTCGGGGCAATGGCATTGCGGATTTTTGTTGCCCTTATCGACCCTTTTCTGCATTTGTGGGATGAGCAGGTTCATGCCCTCGTGGCAAAGAATATGATGAGCAATCCATTTATACCCACATTAATCAATAGTCCAGTTCTTGATTTTAACTACAAAGATTGGGCAGAAAATCATATTTGGCTTCACAAACAACCCTTCTTTTTATGGCAGATTGCATTAAGTTTTAAGCTTTTCGGCGTTAACGAATTTGCGCTTAGGTTGCCCGACATTATTATGTCAGGAATAGTCGTTTTCTTCATCTATCGAATTGGCAGCATTTCTTATAACAAACGCGCCGGTTTGTATGGCACTGTTCTGTTTGCCGGTTCAGCTTATTTAATAGAACTCACTGCGGGCAGGATGCCAACCGACCACAACGACATTGCCTTCCTGTTTTATGCAACCGCAAGTATCTGGGCATGGTTTGAGTATTCCAGATCAAAAAGTATTTACTGGATTATCCTGATTGGTCTTTTTTCAGGCATCGCTATTCTTGTGAAATGGCTGACCGGTTTACTCGTTTACACAGGGTGGATTTTAAATATTTTTCTTGATAAAGAACTGAGGCACAACCGAAAGTCTTATTTCGATTTATTAAAAAGCCTGATGGTTACCGTTGTTGTAGCATTGCCATGGCAGATTTATATCCTGATCCGGTTTCCGTTGGAAAGCAGGTTTGAATATGCTTATAATTCCCTTCATTTTTTCAAAGCACTCGAAGGTCATTCGGGTTCATGGCTTTACCATTTTGAGGCCATCAACGAAATTTACGGTTCCTATTTCCACTATTTCATTTTTGCAGCGCTGATCATCTTTTGTTTTATCAGGATCAAAAATATTTATCGGGTACCCTTATTGACATGGATACTGGTGGCCTACGCTTTTTTTACACTGGCAGCCACCAAAATGATGGGCTTCACCATTGTTGTTGCTCCTTTAATTTATGCCATTGCGGGTATCATCACTGCCTTTTTAATCGGTTGGCTGACCAATTATTTCAACCACACACCAATCGCCAAAAGGCTCATTTCAGTTCTCAGTATGGTATTTATCTTCTATTTGTTTTTTCATTTTGTCAGGCATGATAAACTCTCACTGGAAAAAACACCGGTTCGAAAAACAGTTTACGACAAGGTGATCAGTACCGCGTTATTCTACAAACAACTAACCACATTATTTCCAGACGGTGATTATCTATTTTTTAATCAACTGCCTGTCGATCATATTAAGATCATGTTTTACAGTGGTTACAGATCACGGAGCAATATTCCAACTGAAAAAGAGATTACAAAATTGAAAGATCATCAAGTAAAGGTTGTGGTTTTCGACAATAACAAACTACCCGGTTATATTTTAAATGATACGACCATTGCGAAGGTAAAATCGTTTGTCTGGATGAAGCAATACAAAGGCAAGCCTAAAATCTATTACTAAGCTCTACGTAATTCCCTTAATCTTCTACGCAATTCCCTCAAATCCGTGCGTTTGTAAAGCAAGCTGGCTGAATAATCTCTAATATTGATCTTTAAAACATTAGATTTTTAACCCTAAATTATTTTAACATGTCAAATGCATACGAACAAAAGATCAATGACTTCATGGCGAAGGTCATTGCAAAAAATCCAAGTGAAGTAGAATTTCATCAGGCGGTTCACGAAGTAGTTGAATCCATTATCCCTTACATCGAGGAAAATCCACAATACAAAGAAGCAAAGATTCTTGAGAGAATTGCAGAACCGGAAAGGGTATTGATGTTCCGTGTTCCGTGGATTGATGACAGGGGCGATGTACAGGTAAACCGTGGTTTCCGTATCGAAATGAACAGCGCTATCGGTCCTTACAAAGGCGGCCTTCGTTTCCACCCGACAGTCAACCTTGGAATCCTAAAATTTTTAGCATTTGAACAGGTATTCAAAAATGCGCTGACTACCCTCCCGATGGGTGGTGGTAAAGGTGGTTCCGATTTCGATCCAAAAGGAAAATCAGACAACGAAGTAATGCGTTTTTGCCAGAGCTTTATGAGCGAATTGTTCCGCCATATTGGTGCAAATACAGACATCCCTGCCGGTGATATTGGTGTAGGTGGCCGTGAAATTGGTTTCCTCTTTGGTCAGTATAAAAGGTTACGAAACGAATTTGTTGGTGTCCTCACAGGTAAAGGAATTGAATGGGGTGGATCACTTATCCGTCCTGAAGCTACAGGATACGGTACTGTTTATTTTGCTGAAGAGATGCTTAAAACACGTGGCGACAGCATGAAAGGAAAGATTTGCGCCGTTTCCGGTTCAGGAAATGTGGCACAATATGCCGTTGAAAAAGCCAACGAACTGGGTGCAAAATGTGTTACCCTTTCCGACTCATCGGGTTTTATCTATGATCCTGAAGGAATTGACAATGAAAAGTTAGCTTATGTAATGGATCTGAAAAATATCCGTCGTGGACGCATTAAAGAATACGCCCAAAAATACGGTGCACAATACTTTGAAGGCGAACGCCCATGGGGTATCAAATGCGACGTGGCCATGCCATGTGCAACCCAAAACGAGGTGAACGAAGATGAAGCCAGGACATTG
>JAUXBM010000232.1 GCA_030619415.1 Chlorobiota bacterium | reverse complement strand
GTTGGTACAAAACCCAAAAGGAGGAGGCCTTGCTGCTAATTTTGCCGGTGCAGGTTCCCAAATTATGGGCGTACGTCAGACTGCCGATTTCCTGGAAAAAGCAACCTGGTCATTAGCGATCGGTTTATTGGTGCTAAGCCTCGTTGGAACAATGATCGTCCCAAGGAGTAGTAATGTAGAAATAAAGCAATCGCAACTACAGGATAGAGTGAATACAGAAACACAAACAATGCCTATTGATTTTACTGAACCACCTCCAAGGGAAGAAAGTCCAGATCCAGGTCAATAAGCCAATTAAAAGCATATTAAAATGTCAGAATGTCATAACGTTCTGACATTTTTTTTTGGTGTCCTGTTTGGCATAAAATATGACAGGGAAAGATGAATTCGTATTAACCATTGTATTATAAATATTTAAATATTCAAGATATGGGCAAAGTAAACATTAAACCATTGGGAGACCGGATAGTTGTTTCACCGGCAATTGCTGAAGATAAAACAGCTTCAGGAATTATTATTCCTGATACTGCAAAAGAAAAGCCGCAAAACGGAACAGTCGTTGCGATTCCTGATGAGAACGAGGAATTTCCGATTACTGTTAAAGTTGGTGATAAAATATTGTATGGAAAATATTCCGGCACGGAGATCATCATCGATGGTAATGATTACCTGATCATGAGTGAAAAAGATATCCTGGCGATTATCTAGAACAATCAGAAAATAAACAATAATCTTATAAAATCATTAAAAAATGGGAAAAGACATTATATTTAACCATGATGCAAGAGAAGGCCTGAAAAAAGGTGTTGATCAACTCACCGAGGCTGTAAAAGTAACACTGGGACCAAAAGGCCGCAATGTTATTATTGAAAAATCTTTTGGTGCCCCACAGGTAACCAAAGATGGTGTAACCGTTGCAAAAGAAATTGACCTTGTTGACCCTATTGAAAACATAGGTGCTCAAATGGTAAAGGAAGTTGCTTCTAAAACCAACGATCTGGCTGGTGACGGAACCACAACTGCTACAATTCTGGCACAATCTATATTTGTAACCGGACTGAAAAATGTTACAGCCGGTGCAAATCCAATGGATCTGAAGCGTGGCATTGACAAAGCTGTTAAAGCAGTCGTTGATTCTTTAAATGAACAAACCAAAACCGTTGGCAATAACAACGAGATGATTGAGCAAGTTGCTGCAATTTCGGCCAATAACGATCACAGTATCGGACAACTTATTGCCCAGGCAATGCAAAAAGTAAAGCAAGAAGGTGTAATTACAGTTGAAGAAGCCAAAGGTATTGATACGTATGTTGACGTAGTTGAAGGCATGCAATTCGACCGCGGATACATTTCTCCTTACTTTGTGACTGATACTGAAAAAATGGAAGTTGTTTATGAGCAACCCTTGATTCTTATCCACGATAAGAAGATTTCAGTAATGAAAGATCTTCTTCCAATTCTTGAAAAAACTGCCCAAAGTGGTAAAGCATTAATCATTATTGCTGAAGATGTTGAAGGTGAAGCACTGGCTACACTTGTTGTAAACCGTCTTCGCGGATCACTTAAAGTGGCTGCTGTAAAAGCACCGGGTTTTGGCGACAGAAGAAAAGAAATGCTCGAAGACATCGCAATCCTCACAGGAGGTGTTGTTATTTCGGAAGAGAAAGGTTACAAACTGGAAGATGCAACGCTCGAAATGTTAGGCGAAGCTGAAAAAATGAGCATCGATAAGGAAAACACGACCATCGTAAGTGGTAAAGGTGAAAAAGACAACATCAAAGCACGTGTCAATCAAATCAAAGCGCAGATCGAAAGCACTACTTCTGATTATGATAAAGAAAAATTACAGGAACGCATGGCTAAATTAGCCGGTGGTGTGGCTGTAATTTATGTTGGGGCTGCCAGCGAAGTTGAAATGAAAGAAAAGAAAGATCGTTTTGACGATGCATTGGCTGCTACCCGCGCTGCCATCGAAGAAGGTATTATCCCTGGTGGCGGTGTCGCATTCATTCGTGCTGCACAAAGTCTCGAAAGTGTAAAATGCGATAACCAGGATCAGGAAACCGGTGTTGCTATCGTAAAAAGAGCACTTGAAGAACCACTACGCCAGATCGTTGAAAACGCTGGTATGGAAGGATCAGTTGTAGTAAATAAAGTGAAAGATGGTAAAGGTGATTACGGTTTTAACGCAGCTACTGAAGTTTATGAAAAACTTTACAAAGCGGGTGTTATCGACCCAACCAAAGTAACCAGGATTGCACTTGAAAATGCAGCTTCAATAGCCGGTATGCTTCTGACCACAGAATGTGTATTGGTTGAACAAAAAGATGAAAACCCTGCACCTGCAATGCCTCCAATGGGCGGCGGGATGCCAGGAATGATGTAAGAATAAAATCATCTAATATTGAACCCGTTATCCCAATTACTGTTGGGATAACGGGTTTTTTTATTGGTTGACCCACTCATTATAGACATATCCGCATGCATCAATCAGTTTTAGAATATTTTTTGCATTAGATTTGTAGTACTATTTAATACTCCAATGAAGGGAATCAAACTAATATTTCTCATGATCACTGGTTTTCATGCGTTGTCTCAGGATATCGACCAGTTGATCCCGGTGGATCCGGAAACCGATAAAATTAAATTTCAGGTGGTGGTTGACGAAAGTGGGTCAAAAAGTGATTTATTCAAGAAGTGCGTGTACTGGCTCAATGGATTTTACAAAGACCCTTCGCGCATTACCACCATTCGGGATGAACCCAGCGGGAAGATCGCCGGTCGTCATCAATTCAGGATATATTATCAGGAT
>JAUXBM010000084.1 GCA_030619415.1 Chlorobiota bacterium | reverse complement strand
GTCACGCCTGCGATAGATCGACAGGAGTATTCTTGCATAAGATTTGTTCTGATCCCTGAACTTATTGTCGGAATAAAAAATGGCATTGAACGCTTTGATGATCCTCAGGCCTGAAATTGATTCCTCGATTATGGCAAGTAAACCTGCAAACCTTGCCTGGCCTATGGTCGATTGTTTCCTCAGGCTTCGGCCAATCCTGCCGATAATAAGGCCGGTAATCGGAAGAATAATCAGTACAAACAAGGTAAGCTGTGGGCTCATGCTGATCATAAATGCAAAATAAGCGATCACAGTAATCGGGTCACGTATCAATATTTCCAGGTAATTCATGATGGAATATTCCACTTCCTGTATATCGGTGGTAGTCCGTGCGATGATATCTCCCTTTTTCTGTTTATGGTAGTAGGATAAAGGCAGGATCAGCAACTTTTTATAAATGCTGTTTCGCATATCACGCACACCATTTACACGCACTCCTGCCATAAAATACATGGCAAAATAGCGGGCTAAATTCCTGAAGAAAAAAGCCGTAAGTATTACAAGGCAGATATACAAAAGAGCGGTAACTTTTCCCTGTGTAATGATGATGTTGCTGATATAATAATTCAGGTAATCAAGAAATGAATGTGTACTGAGTGTAAGCACTGGTTTAGTCGTAACAAGATCTTCAATTCCGAACAAAAGGTTTAGAAAAGGAATGAGCAGGGCAAATGAGAAAAGGGAAAAAACAATGGTAGCGATGTTAAAAATAACATTGAGCACCACACCTCCCCAATATGGTTTTATGTACGACAGGACCCTGGTAAATTTTTTCATAGAAAATCAAAATATGAGGCCAAAGGTAAATAATAACGCTTTTTCACCTGTGCTATTACATTTGTCAAAGCTTAATTTTAGCCGGGTTTAAATATCTTGAATAAATCATTCAAATTGCAAACAGTTATTCCTTTCCCAATTTTATATGACGTATTGCACAATGGTATTACAATAAAAGTAGATTCGGGCTTAAGGTCCTGAATGCTTAATGTAAGACTCTTTGTTATTTTTGGTTTTTCAGTCAGCTTGATTTCAATACAGGACAATACATTTATACCTTTTGAAATAATAAGGTCACACTCGGTACCATCCTGGGTTCGGTAAAAAGAAAAATCGTAATTGTCACCCAGAAAGGCCATTAATTGCTGTATTACGTAACCTTCCCATGAATTACCAGCCAAAGGATGGCCAAGGAGGGCATTCATATCGGGTATTCCCAATAGATGATGTAAAATTCCAGAATCACGGATATACACTTTTGGTGATTTTACCAATCTCTTCCTGAGGTTTACATAAAAAGGCGGTAGCCTTCTGATAAAGTAAGACTGTTCCAGAAAATCCAGGTATTTGCTTATAGTAGGAATACTTACACCGAGCGATCTTGATAAAGTGCTCATATTGAGGATGTGTCCATGACTTAATGAAAGCATTCCGAAAAACCGGTTCATAAGAATTGAATTGGCCTTAAGTCCTAAATTCGGTAATTCCCGTTCAATATAAGTCCTGACGAATGAGTTTAACCATTCTGTTCTTTTTTCAGAATTCACGGATAAAAATGGTTCCGGGAATCCTCCATTCAGCCACAACTCATTTGAGGTTGAAAACGCATTTATCTCTGGAACTATAAATGGACTAAGTTCCGTATACACAATTCTGCCCGCAAGCGATTCTGAACTACCACGAAGTATGCCGGGAGAAGCTGACCCCAACAATATAAACCTTCCAGCTACCCTGTGCCTGTCAATCATTGCACGCAAAACAGGAAACAATTCAGGCATCCTTTGGACTTCATCAATGATAATACAATGATCTTTATACTCTTCAAAGAGCATTTGAGGATTTAATAATCGGTTTGTGTCTGCCGGTAACTCAAGATCAAAATAAAGTGATTCTTTTTTAATTAAGGGAATAAGGCTGTTTACGAGGGTTGTTTTTCCAACCTGCCTGGCACCTAATATAGCTACAGAAGGAAAATACTTAAGGAGATTTAGAATTCTATCGGTTAAATATCTTTTGATCATTTATCCTGCAAATATAAATTAAATATTTATAAATGCAGGAATGATCTGCGCAGAAATTGTTAACCATAAATTTACAAGAGTTTAAAACCAGTATAATTCGAAGGTCTAATATCCCTTAACTCTGTTTTGACTTCTTCGCTTATTCTCAACCCATCAATAAATCTTTTAATACTTTCTTCTGTGATTTTTTTGTTTGTTCGGGTAAGGACAAGAAGTGCCTCATATGGATTTGGGTAATTCTCCCGACGAAGGATGGTTTGAATTGCTTCGGCAACAACTGCCCAGTTATCTTCCAGGTCGGCAGCAATTTTTGCTTCATTGATGATGAGTTTGTCAAAACCTTTCATCATCGATTTTAATGCGATCAGAATATGGGCGATGGGCGTTCCTATGTTACGTGTTACAGTAGAATCGGTAAGGTCGCGCTGAAGCCTTGAGATGGGGAGTTTTTCGGCCAGATGCCCGAGTAAAGCGTTGGCAATTCCAAGGTTACCCTCGGCATTTTCAAAATCAATGGGGTTTACCTTATGAGGCATTGCAGATGAGCCTATTTCCCCTTCCTTGATTTTTTGCTTAAAATAATCCATCGAAATATACGTCCAGATATCCCTGTTCAGGTCAATCAGGATGGTGTTGATGCGAATCAGGTTATGGAAATAAGCTGCCAGGTAATCGTAATGTTCTATCTGGGTAGTGGTTTTTTGCCTGTGCAACTTTAAACTTTTGTTGAGGAATTTAGCAGCGAATGATTCCCAGTCAACATCGGGATATGCTACAACATGGGCGTTCATGTTTCCTGTTGCTCCCCCAAATTTCCCCGAAAAAGGAATGGTCTTTAGTAATTCAAGCTGGTTCTCAAGTCGTTCAGTAAATACGAACAATTCTTTGCCCAACCTGGTAGGCGATGCAGGTTGTCCGTGTGTACGGGCAAGCATTGGAATGTCTTTCCATTTATAGGCCACCAGGTTGATCTTATTAACCATTTTCTCCAAAAGGGGAAGTAAGACAACAAGGTGGGCATCTTTTAACGACAATGGCACCGCCGTATTGTTGATGTCCTGGGATGTCAGTCCAAAATGAATAAATTCTTTAAAATCATCCAGTTGAAATTCCGAAAAGCAATCTTTGATAAAGTACTCAACTGCTTTCACATCATGGTTGGTTGTTTTTTCTATCTCCTTAATGGCCTCTGCATCCGAAGGTGTAAAGTCCCTGTAAATATTTCTCAGCGTTTCAAAATTAGCTGTCTTAAAGTCCTCCAGGCCCGGCAAGGGTAGATCGCATAAAGCAATAAAATACTCAATCTCCACTTTCACCCTGTATTTAAACAAAGCATATTCTGAGAAAAAGTCTGCCAGTTCTTCGGTCTTATTTCTGTATCTTCCGTCGATGGGTGAAATGGCCGATAAAGGAGATTGTTCCATGGGAAAAGTTTTAGCCAAAATTAGAAAATAATACGATGGGTTTAAAACAGATAGGATTGGAAACGATTCGCATCTTAAAATTCATTTTCTTTGTTGGCTAATAATGAATTTCAATAAATTAATATCCATGAAGAAGTTGGTTTATCTGTCCGGTTTAATCATTTTTGTGAGTTTTGGCTTTTTAATGAATAACGAATGCTGCACTTTGCCGTCCCCCGATAATGAGAAAAAACTAAATGAAAAGCAATTCCCATACGATTTCTTTTATTTCCAGCGCAGTTTTCCTGATGCGAACATGGATATTGACGCGTATAAAAAAGTAATGACCGAAGTTGCCGAAAACATGTCATCGCGTGAAAACAGGGAAAGTGATGTGGCCTGGCAAAATGAGGGGCCGAACAATATTGGTGGGCGAATTAACGCAGTGGTTGCCCATCCTGATGATGCTGATATCATGTATGTTGGAAATACTGCCGGTGGCGTTTTCAAAACCGAAAACGGAGGTGATGACTGGTACCCGATTTTCGATGATAACCCTTTCCTGGCAATCAGTTGCATTGCATTTGAACCGGGTGACCCGGATGTTATTTATGTTGGAACAGGTGACAGGAATATAAGTGGATACCCGGGCATTGGAAATGGTGTTTATCGTAGTGAAGATGCCGGAGCCACATGGGATCATCTGGGGCTGGGAGCACAATCAATCGTCTCAAAAATTATTGTTGACCCGATAGATACAGAAATAATTTATGCAGCAACCATGGGTCTGCCTTTCGAAAAGAGTGATGACAGGGGATTGTATAAATCAACAGACGGGGGAGCTACATGGGAACAATCATTATTTATATCAGATAGTGCAGGTGTGATTGATCTTGTAATGGACCCTTTTAATAATCAGGTTTTATATGCAGCTGGTTGGAACCGCATCCGCAACGCATTTTATTCCTTGACAAAAGGACCTGCGTCAAGGATTTATAAGACAACCGATGGTGGTGAAACATGGAATATGTTAACCAATGGACTGCCAATGGAAAATATGTCGAGACCTGGCCTGGCAATATCACACTCAAGTCCGGGAACTGTATTTGCTTTGTTTGTTGGATCTAATTATAATCTGCACAGTATTCATAAAACGACTGATGCCGGGGAAAGCTGGACAGAGCTTGGAACAAGCAATTTGCCGAATGATTACCTGGGTGGATTTGGCTGGTATTTTGGACAAATCAGGGTAAACCCTGAAGATGATGACGAATTGTATGTACTGGGTGTCGATATGTATAAGACGAACACCGGTGGTAATTCATGGTTTCAGGCTACACCACCATGGTACTACTATCAGGTTCATGCCGACAAACACGATCTGTTTTTTGTTGATGAAAACACACTTCTTCTTTCAACTGACGGCGGACTTTATAAAAGTGAGAATTCAGGAGCAGATTGGGAAGATATTGAGGACATACCAAATTCACAATTTTACAGGGTGAAGGTGAATCATCACGACCCGGAAGTTTATTTTGGCGGGACGCAGGATAATGGTACTATCAGCGGAAACCACGATACACAGAATGATTGGGAAAGGGTTTATGGTGGCGACGGATTTCAACCGCTTTTTGACGCTTTTAATCCACTTTCTTTTTATGTTGAAACACAAAATGGAAACCTTTCGGTTACCACAAATAATGGATATGATTGGTATGATTTCAACATTGGTATTAACGGAAGTGATCCACGTTCGTGGGATATGCCTTTTGCCAGGAATGAAATAAATGAGTATTTCACAGGAACGAACAGGATGTATAAAAATGAGCATGCACCCTTTGGCTCATGGTCGCCGGTAAGTTCCATTTTGACTGATGGAACACCCAGCCGCTATCATATTGTATCTTCAATCGGCACTTCAAAACTTGATCCAAAAATAGTCTATGCCGGTACCAGTGATGCATTTGTCTGGCGGACACTTGATGGTGGTAATACCTGGACAAAAATTACAGGCGTCTTGCCTAACCGTTATGTGAGTGCGGTGAGGCCTTCGCCTAATTTTAATAACACGGTATATGTTTCTCATTCAGGTTACAAAATGAATGATTACATCCCGCACATCCACCGATCAGCAGACAATGGAGATACATGGATAGATATCTCAGGCGATTTACCCGATTTTGCTGTGAATGATGTTGCCATCTTGTGGGATCACTCTGATTCAGTTGTTTTTGCGGCGACTGATGGTGGGGTTTATGCAACATTGAATGGTGGAAATCATTGGTTCCGGCTTGGGAACAACATGCCAATTGTACCGGTTTATGATATTGAAATTAATGAATCTACAAATACATTAATTGCCGGTACACACGCCCGGTCGATGATGTCATTCCCGATCGATTCGTTGGTTATTGTTACAAACCTGGAGGAAAAATATGCAAACCAGGCCTTAATGCTTTATCCAAATCCGGCAACATCTATCATCACAATAAACATCAAGGAACAAAGTTTTTATGGCACTTCGGAAGTTTTTATTTTTAATATGGCCGGCAAGCAGATTCATAATTGCTCGATCAACGAGGTGTTGAACCAGGTTGATGTTTCAATGCTGCCAAAAGGTGTATATATTTTAAAAGTTCAAAACGGACAAACAGTACTTTCTCAAAGATTTATCAAGTTGGACTGACTCTTCTTTAGCAAGAGTTGATTTCTTCCGGAACTGGTTAGTTTGTGAAAAGTTTCCTATTTTAGCAAAAATCTACCTTTGATTCAGGCAATTACCAATGCAGCGGAACCTCCAAACAGGCGCAATTAGGGTCAGACTTCGATATCGACGGAAAACGAAGTTGCCCCCTTGTCAGGTTATTGACCAGGTGCTTGAAGACCTCATAGCTCGCAAAGGCGTTGTTGGGAATACCCTTGAAAATCATGCATATCTCAAAATCCCAAAAGTCGACCAGCATTATTGGTCACCGGAATTTGATGTGACGGTGGAAAAATATGGAAAGGGAGCATTGGTCAGGGGTGTAATAGGGCCCAAACCGAAAGTGTGGACAATGTTCATGTTTTTTTATTCTGCTGTTGTTGTGCTGTTCTTTTTAGGTACGGCAATGGGCGTTTCGCAATGGATGTTAGGAATGGATTCCCCCATGCTTTGGAGTATTCCGGCTTGTATCACACTATGGATTGTAATCATTTTGGCTGCTAAATTTGGTCAGCTAAAAGGCAAAAAACAAATGATCAGGCTTTGGCGGTTCCTCGACCATGCCATTAATGAAGCAGAGAAGAATGCCAAAAATGTGGAAAAGTTGTAGATTCCTAAAAAACGGTAATTCGCAACAAAGACGGTTTCGTTATAAAATGTAAACTTGGTTTTACTTATTTTTCCGTTTCTTTTCCTTCCGTTTCTTTTTTATGTTGTTCAGTAAATAAACATGATAGGCAATTCCGCCTGAGACGTATTTAAAGTCTTGCAATATGGCATATACAAACAGGTGATTGAACAACATTATATTTAAACCAAGGTTTACATCTTTTCCATCATATTCCGCAATGAATTTTAACGGCCGGTAGAATCCCGGGCTGAATGAAACACCACCGAATAAGCCTAAAAACTGGTTATTCCTGAATGCATTAATCCCATACCCTAATGTAACACCAAATTCAGATCGTTTGACCGGGATATTTTTTGTGGCAACGATGTACATTGAGCTGAAATACTGATTTGTTTCGTTCTCTTTTGGGATGCTAGTGTATAAATCATGAACGCCAATTACAATGGCTGGGATATATTTTCTTTCGCGTAAGGGCCGGAACCTGATTGAAAACCTTCTGTCAACAGTGTATCTTTCAAAAGGATAATCTAACAACCTGGTACTGCCAAAATTTATTTCGAGAAACGGAAGAAAAGTC
>JAUXBM010000049.1 GCA_030619415.1 Chlorobiota bacterium | reverse complement strand
TAAGTGCCAAACATATTCATACCCGGGCCAAAGCTCGAAAACGAAGTTCCAAGGGAAACCGACACATCGATATCTGGATTAAATCCTTGCTTTTTAACGATGACAGGCTTTTCCTCGATGGGCGCATTGATGGCATTGGAGCCAAACTCCTGGGCGTTTAACGAGATGAAACCCAGCAGCAGAATTAATATCCCGATATGTTTGAGGTATTTTAACATGTTTTTAACCTGCGGCAAATATAGGACTTTATTCAATTTACTGAACCCCGACCCGCTAAGTCGCCCTGGACTTAGCGGATCGGGAAACTTTGCAGTAAGAATTTTTCAATCCGCTGACTTCAAGGCAAGTCAGCGGGTTTTGGGGGTAGCATTTCGGATTTATATCATTAGAACCCTCTCGCCCGCGTTTGCAACGCCCCCTCTCGTCCGAGTTTGCAACGCGGATGTATTTACGCTCAATCGCTTGCAATCAGAAATTTCATCTACCAATCAACAAATGAAGTTGCAAAATGAAAGCATCCTCGTAATAACCTCAAATCCGAAAGTCTTTTTTTTTAGCCACGAATGACACGGATTTACACGAATCTTTCTTCACCCAAATGTGTGAAGTATTTGCCAAAAAAAGAAAATCAAGCGTGGACGCTTGATTCGGGGGCAGGATGGAGGCGATAGATCTCTGAACTCTCGCTCAACTCTATCTCGATCACATCCAGCAAAATCAAATCAGAAAGCAAATGTTCGGTTTTGTATGTATTCAGGGCGGATATTTCTTTGGCGATATCGCGTGTGATAAATGGGTTTTCTCGCAAATAAAACAAAACTTCCTGTACGGGTTTGGAATACACAAACCTGATCTTCTGGTTCTTTTTTCGTTTTGTCCACACTTTCATCAGCACGCCATTTGCCAGCAGGTTTTGGTCTTTTACCCGGACATAGGCTTTGTAATTGCCTTCATTGTCGGGCGCTTTGTGGATGTATTTTTTGCTGTATGGGATATCTACTTCGAGAATAACTTTATCCTCTAATTCCCATTCTTTAGTGGTAAAAACTACTTCGGGCTGGCAATAACTCTGTGCTGCATTTTCCAGCATATACTTTTCTTCATCAGAACGGATTCCACGGATTACGCCATTATCCTTCACTCCGATTAAAAGCTTACCGCCCCCAGTATTTGCAAAAGCAACAAGGGAGCGGGCAATTTTAGCAGCATCTGAAATTTCAAATTTGAAATCGAGTTGCTGGTGTTCGCCCTCCAAAATGAGCTTTTTAATGGGATGGGGTTTCGTTTTCATTTAAAGGAAAACGGTGAAGTTAGTTAGAGATTGCGTCGTCACTAAATTGCTGTCGCACTTTAATTCCTCGCAATGACGTGGTAGTAACTTTATTAAATGAATTCGATGTTCTTTCCTCTGCTTGAAACAGGTGGTGTAAGTTTTAATTAAACTCGATATTATCTTTAGCCATCGTCTTTTCGCAATACTTGCAAAAAAGTTTCATATTGCCTTTGTGGTCTTCGGTTACTTTAAATGAAGTAGGCACATTTTGGTTATTGGTAACACATTTTGGATTGATGCACTTCACGATTTTATCAACATTTTCGGGTAGATGTACGTTTCCCTTTTTAGTCACATCATAATCGTTGATTTCTATCAGTGTCGCATTAGGGGCTACCAAAGCTATTTTACTGATCTCCTCATCTTTAAAAAATTTGTCGCTGATTTTGATAATGCCCTTTTTGCCCAATTTCTTGCTGTCAAGATTGGTTCCTAAATAAACCTGGCTGTTTGTCTGGTCCAAATTCAGGATGCCAAAAACCTGGTAAACTACTTCCGAAGGAATATGATCGATAACCGTTCCGTTACGGATGGCGGAAACCTTTAGTTCTGTTCTTTTATTTTTCATTTTTTTCTTATTATTCATTGTCATTCGTGGTCATTGGTGGATTCGAGTATGAATTTCAAGTTTACTTCGGCCTCCTTCGTCGACCTCGCAAAGTCGGCCTTCGAAACATTGTTTTGTCATTTTACAGTTAACTCCCCAACTCTTAACTCCTAACTTTTAACTCTTAACTCATTATTTCAATCCCAATATCGCTGCAATCAATGCCTGTCTTACATACACCCCATTCTTTGCTTGCTGGAAATAATAGGCTTTTGGGTTGTCGTCAACATCTTCATTAAGCTCATTAACTCTTGGTAAGGGATGCAGTACTTTTAAATTATCCTTTGTGTTTTCGAGCATGGAATTTTCAAGGATGTACGCATTCTTTACTTTTTCATATTCCAGTGGATCAGGAAATCTTTCGCCCTGTATCCTCGTCATATAAAGGATGTCAGCAATTGGCATTACATCCATAAAGTCAGTGTACTGGTGGTACTCGAGATTGGCATTTTTCACCCAGGTCTTTACTGAGCTTGGCATTTTAAGCGAATCGGGAGAGACAAAATGAAAAGTAGCGCCAAATAAACTCAATGCCTGTACCAACGAATGCACTGTCCGTCCATATTTTAAATCGCCAACCATCGCGATATGAATGTTGTCGAGCGTCCCCTGTGTTTTCCTGATCGAATAAAGATCGAGCAAACATTGGGTAGGATGCTGGTTAGCACCATCGCCGGCATTTAATATTGGAACCGGCGAGACTTCACTTGCATACCGTGCACTTCCGTCGAGCGGATTGCGCATTACGATAAGATCGGAGTAATTGCTTACCGTAAGAATGGTGTCTTTCAGCGATTCCCCTTTGGTAACGCTTGAAACATCGGGGCTTGCAAAACCGATAATGCTACCTCCCAAATATTGGACAGCACTTTCAAAACTTAATCGTGTACGGGTTGATGGCTCAAAAAATAATGAGCCGATAACATAACCGTTCAAAATATTCTGCCTTTGGTTGTCCTCAAATTCTTCGGCAATGTCGAGTATTCTTAAAATTTCTTCTTTGCTGTAATCGGTGATGGAAACAAGGCTTCTGCCTTTCAGGTTGATCATTCTTTTTCTTTTGTTTATTGCATAAAAAAAGACGGCAAAGCCGTCTTCAATATTATTTCACCAGCACAGTAAGGCTGCTATTTTCGTGTGAATTTAACTTTCTGGATAGAGAACAATTCTTCATCTCAGGGTGCAAATTTACTTTGAAATTGTGAAGTGACCCAATGCTAGTTTTCGACATTTAACAGAAGTTGTTAACAGTGGGAGTCTGAAATTTGATGTTTTGTTTTTGGAAAAATCAAAGGTCTCGCTGCCTTTGTTACAATTGTTGCAATTGGTGAAGATTGGGCGTTTGGCATAATTTACCGAAATCGCAAAAAGCGCAAACGGTAAACCATTTGCGCTTTAAGTATGTTGGGGTGATTGGTGTTCTTTATTTGGTTTTAACAGGCTGAATAGGGTACTGTGCCATAATTTGGGCAACCGTATTCGGAATACTTTTTTCGCGGTTTTGCGGATTTTCATTGATTTCGCCAGATCCGGTACCTTCCCAAATCAGTTTTTGCTCCTTCGTGTCAAACACATCACAAACAAGTGTACCGACAGTATAGTCATAGGTATTTATAGAGGTGGTTGACATGCCGCCTCCCCATCCCCAGCCGGGTCCATAACCGTAATAGCCACCGTATCCACCATACATGCCACCCATGCCTGTTGTGGTAGCAGTAGTTTGTTGTTTTTGTTCCGTTTGAATAAATAAAGCGACCGTTATATCGCCACCTTCTTTTACATAGGTTATCCCTCTTTTGGTAAACTCATCTCCAAAAGCATTTTCAAGTCTTTCCTTGTCGAAAGGGGATAAAAGTTTATCACTTTTATCGGCCCAACCGTAATAGGAATAGGTTTTGAATTTTGTAAAATCAACTGATTTATCGTAATCAGAGGTAACTGAAATACCTGCGCATCCGTTTATTAAGAGCAAGATGCCAGCAATTGCGAATAACATTAAATTTTTCATTTCTTTTTTTTTAAATTTTCCCAAACGACAAAGATATCTAATAATTATACCTAAAAAAACTAAATCTAATATTCTGCCCAGCTTTTTATTGACAGATCTTCAGCTTTGTAGCGTGTAAAAGCATAAATGAACGCGCTGGCAAGCCTTGCATTGGTGATCAAAGGCACATTAAAATCCACGGCTGCCCTGCGAACCACATAATCATTATCCAGTTCTGCTTTAGTGTTGTCTTTTGGGATGTTTATGACAAGATCAATCTTTTTTTCTTTTATATATGTAGAGGTGCTTGGTTCTTTTCCTTCATCTGGCCAATGCAATAAGGTTGATTTGATTCCATTGTTGGCGAGGAAGTGCCGTGACCCTTTGGTCGCAAAGATTTTAAAATCGTTTTCCACAAGCATTTGAGCGCTTTTGAGCAGTTCGGTTTTGGAGCGGGCGGGACCGGAGGAGATTAAAATATTTTTTTTCGGCAACCGATGTCCAACAGAAAGCATTGCCTTGAGGATTGCTTCATAATAATCGTCGCCCAGGCAGCCCACTTCTCCGGTACTGGCCATATCCACTCCAAGCACAGGATCTGCTTTGCTCAATCGTGAAAAAGAAAATTGAGGTGCTTTTACACCAATATAATCAATGTCGAAGAGGGATTTGTTTGGTTTCTCAACTTTCTCGCCCAGCATGATACGGGTAGCGTAATCGATAAAGTTTGTCTTGAGTACTTTTGAAACAAATGGTAAACTTCGCGATGCCCTGAGGTTACATTCAATCACTTTGATGTCGTTGTCTTTTGCCAGGAATTGAATATTAAACGGACCGCTGATCTGAAGTTCTTCGGCAATTATTCTGCTGATCTTTTTTATACGCCGGATCGTCTCAACATAAACTTTCTGTGGCGGAAACATAATTGTAGCATCACCTGAATGCACCCCGGCAAATTCGATGTGCTCCGAAATGGCGTAAACGATAATGTCCCCTTTATCGGCAACAGCATCCATTTCAATTTCTTTGGCATCGGTCAGGAATTTTGACACCACAACTGGATATTGCTTCGAGACCCTCGTTGCCAATGTGAGAAAATGTTCGAGTTCTCCTTTGTTCGAAACTACATTCATGGCAGCACCCGAAAGTACATAAGATGGCCTGACTAAAACGGGAAATCCAACCTGCTCAGTGAATTTGAAAATATCATCTACATCAGTCATTTCTTTCCATTCAGGTTGATCGACCTCAATTTTGTCGAGCATCTCCGAGAATTTGTGCCTGTTTTCGGCACGGTCGATAAATTGGGGTTGTGTACCTAAAATTGGAATATTCTGATGGTGAAGGCGCATCGCCAGGCTATTGGGTATTTGACCACCGGTTGATACGATGACTCCATGCGGTTGTTCCAGTTCCGCAATGTCCATCGTGCGCTCAAAACTGAGTTCATCAAAATAAAGCCTGTCGCAGATATCGTAATCTGTACTCACCGTCTCCGGATTGTAATTGATCATCACCGACCGATAGCCCAATTTATTCACCGTTTGTAACGCATTTACTGCCGACCAATCGAACTCAACGCTGCTTCCAATACGATAAGCACCTGACCCAAGAACAATCACTGATCGGTTGTCATTTTCAAATACGATGTCATGCTCGTCACCATGGTAGGTAAGATAAAGGTAGTTGGTAACGGCAGGATGCTCAGCTGCCAGTGTGTCAATTTGTTTGACACTCGGTGTAATGCCCTTTTCTTTGCGGAATTTCCGAACTTCCAATATTTCTTTGTCAGTTACTCCGACTTCCTTGTTCTTAAACAACGCCCGGGCAATCTGAAAATCAGAAAAACCCAATTGTTTAACTTTAAGAAGCGTATCGAGTGGAATAGATTTAAGGGAGTCGTAAGTATTTATTGCCTGATCGAGGTCGAAGATATTTTTGAGTTTTTCGAGAAACCACCTGTCAATGAGCGTTGTTTTGTGGATATCTTCAACTGTCCACCCTTTACTGAATGCTTGTTCGATTGCGAAAATCCGCATGTCGGTAGGGTTGCTGAGTGCTTTCTCAATGTCATCAACGCTAAAGTCCCTGTTGCCGGTAAACCCATGCATGCCAAGGCCAATCATTCGCAATCCTTTTTGAATGGCTTCCTCGAAATTACGACCGATAGCCATCACTTCACCTACACTCTTCATGCTTGATCCTATCTCTTTAGATACACCGTAAAATTTGTTCAAATCCCAACGTGGAATTTTACAAACCATATAATCGAGTGCGGGTTCAAAAAAAGCGGTCGTTGTTTGGGTTACACTATTTTTCAGTTGATGCAGGCCGTAGCCCAATGCGAGTTTTGCAGCCACAAAAGCAAGTGGATAGCCTGTAGCCTTCGAAGCAAGGGCAGAGGATCGTGACAAGCGTGCATTAACCTCAATCACACGATATTCTTCCGAATGGGGATCAAGAGCATATTGTACATTGCATTCGCCAACGATACCAACAGATTTGATAATTTGTATCGACAGTTTACGCAGCTTATGGTACTCGCTGTTTGTAAGTGTTTGCGAAGGTGCGACAACAATGCTTTCTCCGGTATGGATTCCCAGCGGATCGAAGTTTTCCATATTACACACGGTGATGCAATTGTCGTATTTGTCGCGAACCACCTCGTATTCAACTTCTTTCCACCCTTTTAGCGACTCCTCTACCAAAACCTGGTTTGAATAAGAAAATGCTTTTGGCGCTAATTTTTTAAGTTCATCTTCATTCGAACAAAATCCGCTGCCCTGTCCGCCAAGGGTAAATGCAGCCCGGATAATTACGGGGAAGCCAACTTTTTTTGCGGCGACTAAAGTCTCCTGTATAGATTTACAAGCAATGGATTTGGGCGTTAATACATTGATGGAATGAAGTTTCCTGGCAAATTTTTCCCTGTCCTCGGTCTCAATGATGGCTTCTACAGGTGTCCCTAAAACCTTGAGATTGTGCTTTTTTAGAAAGCCACTTTCGTGAAGTTTTATACCACAATTTAACGCAGTTTGTCCACCAAACGCAAGTAAGATGCCGTCCGGCTTTTCTTTTTCAATGATCTTTTCAACGAAATAAGGAGTCACCGGTAAAAAATAGATTTGATCGGCATACCCTTCGGAAGTCTGCACTGTAGCAATATTCGGGTTAATCAACACGGCTGATATCCCTTCTTCTTTAAGCGCTTTTAATGCCTGGGATCCGCTGTAATCGAATTCACCTGCTTCGCCTATTTTCAAGGCGCCGGAGCCGAGAAGGAGGATTTTTTTGATGTTATTCATTGGCTGATTGGTCATTGGTTACTGGTCATTAGTTATTGGTCATCCTACGGACTCCCTTCGGTCGTTGGTCATTTTCCTTGTGGGCGTCATTTTTTGTCATTCATTGTCATTTGTTGTTGTTTCTTGTCGTTCTCAGTTACTATTTATTCGTTGCGCCGCTGCGTGAAACTATTTTCCATTTTTCCAGGTCTCAATATTTTGAATAAAATCACCAAACAAAAATGCTGTATCAGTCGGGCCGCTGGAAGCTTCGGGATGGAATTGGGTAGTGAAAATCGGTTTGGTTTTGTGTTTTAAGCCTTCGTTGCTCTGATCGTTCAGGTTTTGAAAGTAGGCTTCCCACCCTTCCTGGATACTTTTATTGTCCACCGCAAATCCATGATTTTGAGAACTGAGATAAGCTTTATTTGTTCCCACTTCCAGTACAGGCTGGTTATGACTCCGGTGGCCGAATTTTAGTTTGTAGGTATTTGCTCCTGAAGCCAGGGCGATCAGCTGATGACCGAGGCAGATTCCAAAAATCGGGCGATCTTCATTTATTGAACTTTTAAGGTTTTTGATAGTGGTTGCGCACATGGTAGGATCCCCCGGGCCATTGGAAATAAACAAACCATCGTAATTTTCATTCGAATAATCATAATCCCAGGGAACCCTGATAACTGTCGTATCAAACCGTAGCAAATACCTGATGATGTTGTTTTTTACCCCGCAATCAATGAGTAGAATTCTGTGTTTTCCGGTGCCATATTCAATGCGTTCGTTGATACTCACATCGTCAACAAGATTGGCTTTGTTCGGGTCGTAAAAGGGAATGTCGTCATCGAAAATAATTTTTGCCAGCATGGATCCTTTTTCACGGATGATCTTAGTCAGTTTGCGTGTATCAATCCCAAAAAGGCCTGGGATTTTTTCCTCCTTCAGCCAATCTCCAAGACTTTGGCTTGCATTCCAGTGGTTATATTTCGAGGAATAATCCGAAATGATCAAAGCAGAAATGTGGATGTGCTCCGATTCAAAGAATTCGGGCATTCCATCCTGAACAGTTTTCCCGGGTACCCCATAATTGCCAATCGATGGATAGGTGAGTACAAGGATCTGTCCACGATAGGAGGGATCGGTTAAACTTTCCGGGTAACCGGTCATGGCTGTGTTGAAGACTATTTCGCCGGCAACTGATCCTTCAAAGCCGAAAGAATAGCCTGTAAATTCAGTGCCATCCTCCAATTTAAGTAAGGATTTTCGATACTTGTTATTTTTCATTTGTGTCCACAAAAAAAAGACGGCAAAGCCGTCTTACTATGATTGTTAGTTTTTGATCCGAACGTTTTCCATAAAAATCAATTGTTCGGAGTGCAAATATAAGTTCTTGGACTTTTAGATAAAAGTTTAGTTATTGACAATTATGTTTTCAAATGTTCATAACTGAATTTGCCCTGCTCTTCACTTTGACCAAATCTTTCCACTTTTTTTAAAAGAGAGAAATTTAGTGCGCACCTTGACATTAAATTATTTCCTGCAACAACTCCCCTCCTTATTTCAAGGAGGGGTGCCTGAAAGGCGGGGTGGTTAATTTTTAAAATTACCCGTTATCTCTTCCAAAACAGCATCTAAATAATTAAAAACTTCGAGGTTCTCAAACCTTATTACCTTCAGCCCTAAACTTTTTAGATATGCATCTCTTTTGTCATCATAGTCGCTACCTGCCGGAGTGTAATGATCAGCGCCATCCAGTTCAATTACCAGTTTTTCAGCCGGACAATAAAAATCAACTACATATTTCCCAATGCTGTGTTGTCTTCTGAATTTTCTTCCAGCAAGTTGTTTCTTTTGCAGATGAGTCCACAAAGTAGCTTCGGCAGGAGTTAGATTATTTCGTAATTGCTTTCGGAATTTTTTATGCGGTTTGCGGTTGAATATTTTTTGGTGAGGCATGTCTTCAAAGTTAGTAAAAAAACTCCTCACCTGAATAGGGGAGATGACAAAGGAGGTGTTCGTCTCCTTGTTATCATAAAGTGCGATTGATTTATTTTCCTGCAACAACTCCCCTCCTTAATTTCAAGGAGGGGTGCCTGAAAGGCGGGGTGGTTT
>JAUXBM010000167.1 GCA_030619415.1 Chlorobiota bacterium | reverse complement strand
TTCATGGTTATTTTCTTCGCTCTCCATTATCGCAATAATCTCCATGGCCGCATCATGATCTTCCATCGCTCCTTTTTTATCGTTCAGTTTTTCCCTGACAGCCGATCTGTTGACGATCGCGCCAACAAAGTCAGGGAAAATATCGATGGCTACACTAAAATCATGTTCGGCATTGGCATACATGTCCATTTGAAAATAAAGTATCCCCCTGTTGAAATAGGCATAAACGTTGTATGGGTTAATGCTGATTACTTTTTCGTAATCATGAATCGCCTCGTCATAGGCCTTGGTCATCGACTTGATCAGGGCCCGGTTATAATAGGTCAGGGCATTGTCAGGGTCAAGTTCCAATACTTTGTCATAATCACTTACCGTTGAAACAGTATCGCCCAGTTTTAGATAAGTTAATGCCCTTTGAAAATAAACAAACGGGCTTTTATCATCGAGCGTTATCGCATGGTTGAAATCGGCGAGCGACTGATCGAGGCTATCCAGTTCATATTGAATCATCCCTCTTTTAATCCAGGCTTCCACATTGAAGTAGTCGAGCTGAATGGCTTTGTTCACATCCTTGAGGGCTTCTTCATTTTCACCGAGGAAATGCCGGGCGATTCCCCTGTTTAGCCATGCCGAATGAATATCGCGCTCCAGCTGAATTGCAGAAGTATAATCCATAATTGCGCCATGAAGATCGTTGAGGTGCATTTTTGTATCCCCCCGCGCCGTAAAAATATCAGGGTTAAAAGGATCAATTTCAAGTGCCTTATCATAATCACTAATGGCATGTGCATAGTCATAAACCCGGTCGCGAGAAATACCCCGGTAATGATAAGCCCGCATGTATAAAGGATGAATGGAAAGTGTCCTGGTAAAATCGTTGATGGCACCATTGAAATCACCGAGGCTGAATTTAGCAATCCCTCTCAGAAAATATGCCTGAAATCCATCAGGTTTTGAATAAATGGCCGTGTTGAACTTTCTGATGGCTTCCACATATTTTTCATCGGACAGATCACGCTGACCGGCAAACAGGAAATAGTCGTAATTAACCTGACTTTTTAAAGAAAGAGGAGCCAGTATCAGGAAAATGGCGATCCCAAATAGAAGATGCATAGTTGATTTGCTGATGAAACTGCTGCCTTTCATGATAGCCGCAAAAATAGAATAATTAAAAAACCCGCCAGGTTTTGTACCGGCGACTTTAGTCGCAAGAATCGAAAATTAGCCAAACTTCAGTCGGCGACTAAAGTCGCCGGTACAAATGTCGGAAATTACATTCCTAAATTTTTCCTGATTGTTTTTGGGATCGCATCTCTATGCACGCAAATACCAACTGTTTGCAGTTTGACAAAAGCTTCGGAAGCATAAAAATAACCATCATACACATGACCCTCGGTTCCCCACGAGTTTTTCACGATGTAAAACTTATTGCCATCCTGGTCTTTGGCTGTTCCAACGAGCAACATGCCATGGTCATCAGTAACCATATAGTTGTCGTAATGTTCCTGCCTCATTTGTGCAGTTATGGTCTTTTCCTTAACTGGACCGTCGAAGGCATATAAAGCTTTTTGTTTTTCTTTGGCAGTCAGGCTTTCCCATTTTTCTTTTTCAGTTCCCGAAAGGTCAGGTTTGTCCTCTTCGGGAATGATGGCAACACCATTTTTCCATGAAAAACCTTTGTCACTTACATCCGCACCCCAGTTTACGGTATAACCATTTTCGAGTGCATTGTCGATGGTGGTCATCATTTCATCCAATTTAATATTCCAGATAGATGCCCAAAGCCAGTTATCAGGAATCTCCATCATGAACTCTTCGTAATAAGGCCTGTGTGAATATGAAGTTAATTCAACGTATTTATCAGGATCAAAGCCTGTCATATCAGCAAATTTCCTTGGCGTATATTCTACCCCTTCATACTCGAATTTTTCAGGAATCTCTCCCAGATATGAGTCAAGTACTGCGTCAAATCCTTCATGCCAGACAGGTGTGAGTTTACGGTTCTTATTTTTGATAATGGCGTCAACGTATGCCTTGAGCAGATGGTCCATCTCACCATGGGTGTGCAACTCTTCCCCATAATTCAAACCTGAACAGCTTGTTTCGGGAACGATGCCATATTCTTTCCAAACCCGCAAAACATCCGTCATTTCGGCGCCACCGCCAAAATTGGTCTCGCCATGCATACGCACATATTTTGTCGCCTTGTCAGAATAGGTAAGGCTAACTACAAACATCTCCGAAAAGTCGTAAGTCTTGCCTGTTATCCTGTAAAGTTCCGCTTCAACGAAAGAAAGCCCTGCAAAACTCCAGCAGGTTCCTGAGCGGTATTGGTTTTTTACAGATGTATGATCGATAAAAATATCCTCTGTAAACTGATATCCTTTTTCTTCAGTTTTTTCTTCTTCCTGGGCAACTGCTGCATAACCCACAATGAGTGCAGCAATAACCAGCCATGATGTTATATTTTTCATATTGAATGTGTTAAAATTAAATATCAAATTTAATGCCTTGTGCCAATGGCAGTTCTTTACCGAAGTTGATCGTGTTGGTTTGGCGACGCATGTAAATTTTCCATGAATCTGAACCGGACTCGCGACCACCACCAGTGTCTTTTTCGCCTCCAAAGGCACCACCGATTTCAGCACCCGAAGTGCCAAGATTTACATTGGCGATTCCACAATCAGAACCGGAGTGTGAAAGGAAAGTCTCGGCTTCACGTACATCCATTGTAAAGCATGCCGATGACAATCCCTGGGGAACGTCATTTTGAATTTCGATGGCATTCATGATATCACCGCTGTATTTAAGCAGGTAAACAATAGGCGCAAAAGTTTCTTCCTGAACAATTTCGTAATGGTTTTCTGCTTCGGCGATACAAGGTACAACGTAGTTGCCCGACTCGAAACCTTCGCCTGTCAGCACTTCACCTCCAAACAAGACTTTGCCACCTTCTTTTACAACTTCTCTCTGGGCATGAAGAAATGCCTCTACTGATCCATTGTCAATCAATGGGCCAACCAGTTTATCCTGATCAAGTGGGTTCCCGATTTTCGATACAATATTTTTATAGGCAGAGATGAATTTATCTCTTACCTCATCATAAATGTCTTCGTGGATGATGATACGGCGTGTTGAAGTACAACGCTGTCCTGCTGTTCCAACTGTTCCAAAAACAGTTGACATAATCGCCATTTGAAGATCAGCACTCGGCGCCATCGTTACTGCATTGTTCCCTCCTAATTCAAGAATGGTTTTGCCAAGCCGTTTACCAACGATACCGCCAACACGTTTTCCCACTGCGGTTGAGCCTGTAACGGAAAGCAAATTTACACGAGGATCGGCAAGGAAATTATCGCCCATTACTGACGACTTCGCAACCACCAGGTTGAAAACACCTTCAGGGACATTATTCTCTTTCAATACATCGTGTATGATCTTTTGTGTTGCAACAGCTGTTAACGGGGTTTTGGAAGAAGGTTTCCAAACCACTACATCGCCGGCAGCAATTGCAAGTGCCGCGTTCCACGCCCAAACGGCAACAGGGAAGTTGTATGAAGTAACAAGACCGACAATTCCCAGCGGATGATACTGTTCCGAGAGCCGATGGTCAGGGCGTTCCGATTGAAGCGAAACGCCATTCATTAAGCGTGATTGCCCTACGGCAAAGTCGCAGATGTCGATCATTTCCTGAACTTCACCAAGGCCCTCCTGGTAAATCTTTCCCATTTCGAGAGATACCAATGCACCCAGGGCTTCTTTGTTTTCACGCAGTGCAAGGCCAATTTGCCGCACGAGCTCTCCCCTTATTGGAGCCGGCACTTTCTTCCAGACTTTAAAAGCATCCTGCGCTTTCTGGATGACCATTTCGTAATCTTCCATTGTGGCGTTTTTTACTTTGCCAATTTCTTTGCCATCATGTGGAGCATAAGATGAAGTGATTGCTCCTTTGGTATCGAACCACTCAGTTCCGGTAGATACACCCAGGTTGATATCTTTAATTCCCAGTTTGTCGAGCACTTGCCCGATCTTGATTAATTTGCTCATTTTTTAATATTTTGATTTGTTGCCAATTATGGTTTGATTTTAGGATCAGCAAATGTAAGAATTTGAATAATGTGCAGGTTTTTAATTCAGTCTAAATTAGCAGTTGACAGGGATAATATTTATTTATTCCAAATACTTGCCGACAAACAGGTTCTCGATAATTATGATAACATAAAAAGTGCGTCGTTTCTTCAGTGCTTTCGCGGATGGCATATAGTCAGTGAACAAATTATCCTTTTCTTTGTATTTCAAGAAATCAATTAAAATTTAATCCATGAAAAAATCACTGATTATTCTTTCGTTATTCGTAATGACATTTACTTTGTCAAAAACAACATTTGCCCATTGCGAAGTGCCGTGTGGTATTTACACTGATGAGTTGCGTATTGAACTTATTAAAGAGCACTTCCAAACCATTGAAAAAGCGATGAAGCAAATCGTCGAAATTCAGTCTGCCGATGAAGTGAATTACAACCAGCTGGTTCGCTGGATCAACACCAAAGAACACCATGCCAACCTCATCCAGAAAATTGCGGAACAGTATTTTCTGACCCAAAGGGTGAAATTTGCCGATCCGACTGATGCAGAAAAATACAAGAAGTATGTTACTCAATTAACCAGTTTGCATGAGTTGATTGTTTATTCGATGAAGTCAAAACAGACTACCGATG
>JAUXBM010000177.1 GCA_030619415.1 Chlorobiota bacterium | reverse complement strand
AAAAATTACAGACCGCTGAAACAAATATTGATCTGCTTGCGAAGAAATTACTTGAAAATATGGGCAGCAGGCTTCTTGGTATTAGTCCGGCAATAAAAACATTGAAGGATATGATGAGAAAGGTTGCCGCAACAGACGACACCTCTGTCTTAATCTTAGGAGAGAGCGGAACAGGGAAAGAACTTGTTGCGCACGGCATTCACTATCTGAGTGAGAGAAGCAAATTTCCATTCTATTCAGTAAATTGTTCGGCTATTCCCGAAAGCTTGTTTGAGAGTGAATTCTTTGGCCATCGAAAGGGATCGTTTACCGGTGCACTGGAAGATAAAAAAGGCTGGTTTGAAATCGCTAATAAGGGAACCCTGTTTCTTGATGAGATTAGTGATATGCCGATGGCTCAGCAAGCAAAGTTGCTTCGTGTTTTGGAGGAAAAAAAAGTGAACAAGATTGGTTCTCACAAAGTTGAAGATGCTGATGTCAGAGTAATTGCAGCCTCCAACAGACCGTTAGATGATATGGCCAATGAGAATAAATTTCGACTTGATCTTTTTCATCGCCTCAGTATCTTCGTTATTGAAATTCCTCCCCTGCGCGATCGAACAGAAGACATCCCTGAATTATTGGAATGTTATACAAAAAAATATAGCGACAAACTCCAAAAAAATATCCGGAATATTGATGACCGTATATACGAAATGGTTAAAAATAATCCTTTGCCAGGGAATGTCCGCCAACTTAGGAACTGCATTGAAAGAGCTGTCATACTTTGTGAAGGAGACACTTTATTGCCCGAACATTTTAGATTGGCTGAACCAGCTATCAAAAATAATTTACCGGGCAACATCATTTCTGACAGCACAGAAGAATCATTTGACCTGGAATCTAACGAGAAAAGGTTAATCCTGAAAGCCATGGAGAAATGCAATGGCAACAAATCCAAGGCAGCAAATATTTTGAATATTACCTGGCAGGCACTCGACAGGAGAATGAAAAAGTATGGGCTGGAATAACTATTTACTGGATCGCGCATCCTGCGCGTTTCTTCAAAAAAAAACTCCGACCCAAATTGAGCCGGAGTTTTTATCATTTATCTGTAAGATTTACTTCACAGCATCCACAATGGCTTTAAACGCTTCAGGATTGTTCATCGCAAGGTCGGCCAGTACTTTACGGCTGATTTCGATATCCTTTGCATGAAGTTTACCCATAAAAACTGAGTAAGACATTCCATATTCCCTGGCTCCTGCATTGATCCTCTGGATCCACAGTGCCCTGAAATTGCGTTTCTTGGTTCGTCTGTCGCGGTAGGCATATGACATGCCCTTTTCGTAGGCGTTTTTCGCAACCGTCCAGACGTTCTTCCGGCGACCAAATTGTCCTTTGGTCTCCTTCATGATCTTCTTTCGTCGTGCCCTTGAGGCAACGGTGTTTTTTGCTTTTGGCATTTTTTTAAATTTTCTTCATTATGGCGCTCCCGTTGGGGAAACTTGTTAGCCATAACAAAAGTTAAACAATTGTTAATTAACTGCGAAGCATTCGTCTGATGTTCTTTTCATCTGCTTTGTCAACAGTCGTAAAATAAGTCAGGTTGCGTTTCCGCTTTTTTGACTTCTTTGTCAGAATGTGACTTTTAAAAGCATGCTTCCTCTTGATTTTACCGGATCCTGTAAACTTGAACCTTTTCTTGGCCCCGGATTTCGTCTTCATTTTTGGCATTACTTGTTTTATTATGTATTAATTATTAAAAAAAGGTCTTACTTTTTTGGTGTCATGATCATGATCATCCGCTTTCCTTCTAATTTAGGCAATCTTTCAACTTTGCCATAATCTTCTAATTCCTGGGCAAATCTCAATAACACGATCTCACCCTTTTCCTTGTAAATGATCGATCTGCCTTTAAAGAAAACCTCAACTTTTACTTTAGCACCGTCCTGCAAAAAATTAATGGCATGTTTCAGCTTAAAGTTAAAGTCATGATCGTCAATATTTGGCCCAAGCCTGATCTCTTTAACAATGACCTTGGCCGTTTTAGCTTTAATTTCTTTTTGTTTCTTTTTTTGCTCATAAAGAAACTTTTTATAATCCATTATTTTACAAACCGGTGGATTAGCGGTTGGCGAAATCTCAACAAGGTCGAGTTCCTGTTCTTCAGCCAGGGCCAACGCATCCCTTAACTGAAATATTCCTGATTCAATATTTTCTCCTACTACCCTGATAACGGGAGCAGTAATACGCTGATTGATCCTATTCGGATCTTCAGGTCTTTTGTAAGGTTTTCTAGGTCTTCTGCCTCTGAATTGTGCTATGTCTAGGGTCTCCTATATTAATGAATACTTTATTTAACATTGATCATTTCTTCCACTTCATCATCTACCATCCTGATAAAATCTTCCGTATTGAATGAGCCCATATCTCCTTTTCCATGCCGGCGAACCGAAACGGAACCTTCGTTTTCTTCCCGTTCACCTACAATAAGCATATATGGTATTTTCTTTAATTCCGCATCCCTTATCTTACGTCCGGTTTTCTCACTTCGGCCATCAATAATTCCGCGAATATCATGCTTCTTAAGCAAATTTAAAACTTTTTCAGCATAAGTTTGATATTTTTCACTGATCGGCAAAATGATTACCTGCTCAGGCGTAAGCCACAACGGGAAATTTCCGGCACAGTGTTCAATAAGTACTGCGACAAATCGTTCCATCGAACCAAATGGGGCCCTGTGTATCATCACAGGCTGATGCTTTTCATTGTCTGACCCAATATATTCAAGCTTAAAACGCTCAGGGAGATTGTAATCGACCTGGATGGTGCCAAGCTGCCATTCTCTTCCAATCGCATCTCTTACCATAAAATCCATCTTCGGGCCATAGAATGCAGCTTCTCCATATTCTATTACAGCATTCAGGCCCCGCTCTTCTGCAACCTCGATGATTGCCTGCTCGGCTTTAGCCCAATTCTCGACGCTGCCTATATACTTTTCACGGTTATCAGGATCACTCAAAGAAATCTGAACCTTTACTTCATTAAAATCAAGTGCTTTGAAAATGCGCTCAATAATATCAATCACACCATTGAATTCGGGTTTGATCTGTTCAGGCGTGCAAAAAATATGCGCATCATCCTGCGTAAACCCCCTTACCCTGGTGAGTCCATGCAATTCACCACTCTGCTCATAACGATAAACCGTCCCAAACTCAGCAAACCTGATGGGCAATTCTTTGTATGAGTGGGGCCTGGCATTATATATTTCGCAATGATGCGGACAATTCATTGGTTTAAGAAAGAACTGTTCCCCTTCAACAGGTGTATTGATAGGCTGAAAGGATTCTTTACCATATTTGGCGAGGTGGCCGGAAGTCTTGTAAAGATTTACATTCCCGATATGTGGCGTAATTACTTGCTCATAACCGGCATCTCTCTGAAGCCGCTTTAAGTATTGCTCAAGTCTTTCGCGAAGCTGGGCGCCTTTTGGTAACCAGAGTGGCAATCCTTGTCCAACGGCTTGTGAAAAAGTAAATAATTCCAATTCCCGTCCAAGTACCCTGTGATCCCTCTTTTTTGCTTCTTCCAGCATGTGGAGATATTCATCAAGTTCTTTCTTTTTTGGGAAAGTGATGCCATAAATACGTGTAAGCTGTTTCCTTTTTTCATCACCACGCCAGTAGGCACCGGCCACTTTAAGGAGTTTGACCGCTTTTATGGGGCTTGTATCAGGAATATGTGGACCGCGGCACAGGTCGGTAAAATAACCACTTGTGTAAAAAGTAATGTCTCCATCCTGAAGGTCTTCAATCAACTCCAGTTTGTATTCATCACCCTTTTGATTGAAATATTCAAGCGCTTCATTTTTTGGCACTTCTTTCCTGTCGAATGTCTGCTTTTCGCGCGCCAGTTCAGTCATCTTTTTTTCGATCTTGTCAAAATCCTTTTCGGAGATTTCATGATCCATAAAATCGATGTCATAATAAAAACCGTTCTCAATATCGGGACCAATCCCAAACTTAACGCCGGGATACAATAATTCGATAGCCTCTGCCATCAGGTGGGCAGACGAGTGCCACATGGCCGCTTTACCATCTTTGTCTCTCCAGGTCAGCAGTTGTAGTGTAGCGTCTTCTGTGATTGGCATCAATGCATCTTTCACATCACCATTTACCTTGGCAACCAATACATTACGAGCCAAACCTTCGCTGATATCGCGGGCAATTTGCATTGCGGTAACACCCGATTCGTATTGCTTTACTGAATTATCCGGTAGCGTTATATTTATCATTTAGTGTTTTTT
>JAUXBM010000139.1 GCA_030619415.1 Chlorobiota bacterium | reverse complement strand
TTCTTTCCTCACATCAAATCCTGCAAAAACAAAAGAGATAACCGGTATTGTGGTGCTAAGTTTAACCTTGTTGGTTGTTGGTATTGGCCACCTGAATACCTGGTTCCCTGCTATCCGCGAATACAATTTGGATGTCGATAAATCGGGAGGGAAATTTAAGGAGTTGCACATCGTAGCCTTATCGGATATCCATCTGGGTACCACCATCGAAAAGAGACATATGTCGGGTATTGTAAATCGGGTAAATGCACTAAATCCTGATATTATTCTCATTCCCGGTGATATCATCGATGAAGACATAACACCTGTCATTCATTCAAATGTTGGCGAAAAATTAAAATTGTTCAAGGCAAAGTATGGCGTATATGCCGTTACCGGAAATCATGAATACATCGGTGGTGTTTATAAAGCCAAAAAATATCTTTCGGCACACAATGTCAATCTGCTGAATGATACTGTCGAACTAATCGATGATAGCTTTTATGTTGCAGGCAGGGAAGACTTGACGATTAACCAGTTCATCAACCAAAGAAGGAAATTGCTTAGCGATATTGTGAAAGATGTCGATAAATCCAAACCGCTAATTCTACTCGACCATCAGCCATTCAAATTAAACCAGGCTGTCGATAACGGGGTTGATCTCCAATTATCAGGTCATACCCATCACGGACAACTTTGGCCCTTTAATTATATAACCAAGATGGTTTTCGAATTGAGTTGGGGCTACCTGAAAAAAGGGAATACTCATTTTTATGTTTCAGGTGGTATTGGGGGCTGGGGACCACCCATCAGAACGGTGAACAGACCAGAGATTATTTCAATTAGACTTCATTTTAATAAATAAATCATGATAACAATTCCCACCAACGACTTCACTGTCCGAATTAATGAGCTTTGGAAAAACAAATGGTTTCTGCTGACAAGCGGGAATTTTGCAAAAGATCATTACAACACCATGACTGTTGCCTGGGGATACTTTGGAATTATGTGGAACAAACCCATGGCGGTAGTAGTGGTCAGACCAGGCAGGTTCACTTTCGAATTTATGGAGCAATACGATACATTTACACTGACCGCTTTTAATAAAAAGTACAAGAAAGACCTGAATCTTTTAGGTACTAAATCAGGCAGGGATGGCGATAAAATTGCCGAGACCAGGCTTACGCCCTCCCCTTCAAAAATAGTAGCCGCTCCATCTTTTAAAGAAGCAGAATTGATGGTTGAATGCCGTAAAATGTATTGGGATGATTTTAAACCTGAAAATTTTACCGATCTGTCAATTGATAAAAACTATCCGTTAAAAGATTATCACCGCATGTATTTTGGGGAGATCATCGGGATAGCTGGCAACGACAGCTATTTAACACAACAACTGTAACCTGAAATTAGGATTATTCGTGCTCCAGTATTCCAAATACTCCATTACTCTGGTAATAAATCAGCTAATTAGATGATAATTTCTACAATTTCATAGTCTCTGCCTAAAAGACTTTTATCAGGTACAATTTTCACCGAACCAAATTTCTCTGCGAGCATTTTCCTGTTCCTCGATTGGTAACCAATCGCGTAATTGATTTCCTTTTCAGGCACATGAAATACCAGTGATCTTCCTGTCTCATTTTTCAATACCGATTTTAAAATATCCCCCCATATTTCGGTCAATACAAGTTCTTTGAAAGATTGATGAAAAGGCCCTGCAATCAACTCATCACCACACAAAATTCCTTCCGAGGGATGCAATCCAACTCTTAGGATGTTAACCTTTTTCTCTTCAAAATAAAGTAAGAGATGTTTCGTCCAATCAACTGCTTCTTCAATTTCCAGCGGTTTATACTTTCCTTGTTTGTACCACTGGTGGAGCGCAGTATCTTTGATAACGACTGTAGGATAAATACGGGTACTGCCGGCTCCTAACTCAACAATACGCTTAGCGGTATTCATCGATTTTTCAAAAGTGTCGCCGGGCAAACCAATCATCATTTGCAATCCGAGTTGAAAACCATGTTTGAGAATGGCTTTGGAGGCTTCCACCGTTTGCTGTGCTGTATGTCCCCTGAAAGACTGGTTCAAAACTTCATCATCGAATGATTGGGCGCCAAGCTCAATGGTTTCAACGCTGAATTTTTTCAGGAGGGCTAACACCTCCGCATTTATATAATCAGGCCGGGTAGACAAGCGGATAGCATTCACCAACTTCTTTTTAATAAAATGCTGAATCAGTGAAAGATATTTTTCCTGTTGATCCATCGGAATACCGGTAAAGCTTCCGCCAAAAAACCCAATTTCAACAATTCTGTTTTCTTCTTTAAATGATTGTAAATGCGACTCGATTGTTTGCAGAATGGCATCTTCGTCAGGCACTTGGTTTTTACCGGTAATCTTGCGCTGATCACAAAAAACACATTGAAACGGACAGGCCAGCTCAGGGATGAAGATTGGGATGGTGTAGTGTTTATTGGTCATTGGTTAATTGGTCATTTGCTTCGCTCGGCGTCATTCGATTGTCATTCGTTGGTCAGTCATTGTCAATAATCTTATTAGTCAGAACGCTGGATCTCCAAACTTGAGACTCGAAACCCGAGACTCAAGACCCGAAACCCAAGTCTCTAAATTCATTTTTCGCAAAGTTTGTACAATTTTTTAAATAGTTTTGCATTCTTAATACAGAACGCTCTGAAGTAAGTGAAAAATATCAAAGTTAAACACACATAAAAATGAAGAACATTCCCAAGAATTTTTCAAAATTTCTGATGGTCTTTCTTGTAGCAGCCATTGCATTAGGAGGAGCTTCCAGCTGTAACAGCAAGAAAAAGTTAGCCAAAGAACAGGCTGCTGCTGCCGAAGCCAAGAAAATTGAACAGGCTAATAATGATTTGAATGCCATCATCAACGGAACATCCGGATGGACCGTTGACGAGCAAGCCAAAAGGGTGGCAACAATCAAGTCCTATAATTTCGATGACCCGGAAATACAAAAACTGATAGGCGAAGCAGAAAAAGCAATTGAATTTGGTCGTGCCGAGGAAGAACGAAAAGCTGAAGAAGAACGATTGCGAATGGAAGAAGAGGCGAGGATTCGTGCTGAACAATCGAAATATGCTGGAATTGACAACCAATTAGCTGCAATTGCAACTGCATCCAGTGTTGATGCTGCTAACAATGAGATTAATTCGGCGCTGCAACAATTTGCCAGTCCCGATGCCCCGGTTCTGATCATCATTAGCCAGGAAAATGGAGTAAATGATTATGATCGTCCAACCTCTGCCCAGAACTTTCTGAATTATTTGAAAGATGTGAAGGGCTACAATTTCAAAGTGGTCAGTGTTCAACGTGACAGTGCCGGAAAAATCACCGAATTGGAATTACTTAAAAAATGGTAAAGCAAATGAAAAAATTAGCATTAATAATGATCGTGTTGATCGGCTTTGTAGCGACAAGCGCAATAGCACAAGACAACCTTAGCCCCGAACGCAAGCAAGCCATTGATAGTTTGGCACTTGAAAAAGTTCGCGACTTAAGTAAATACATCAGTCTAATTGGCAGCAAAGACACTCCCTGGAGCGAAGCCAATAGGGTAATCGACCGCGCAGAAGAATTGTTTATGCAAGGCAGTGAGATAGGAGTTTCGTCGCTTACGCGCACCGAAATCAATTATTACACCACCCGCAAGTACTTCGAAAGGCTGATGCGACTGAATTACGATAAGGTAGAAATTGATTGGTACAACATTGAATATGTGAGCGACCTGCAACGTCAGCCTGATGGTACGTATGTAGGTGTGATCACCATTTTCCAAAAGTTTAGTGCCTACGACAAAGAAGGCCGCCTGGTTTACCAGGATACAACCAAGAAAGACATCACCGTTTATGTAAAACGCAAGGAAACGCAAATCGGTGGCCGGTTGATCGGTTTCTGGGATGTGTTGCTGGGTGATATCCGGGTGAAGGAAACGACGATTTAGGACTCTCCCCTGGCCCCTCTCCAAAAGAGAGGGGAGATGAAACGTCTAATTTTATTTTAAGTTAAAACCGTCTCATGAAAGTGGGGCGGTTTTGGTTTTGGGTCAAAATTCAATAAAACCTTTTTTTATCGCATTGCAGACTGAATAATTAATATCACACATTCCCATTTTTAGAAATAAACTAATTTTAGCCCCCTTTTAAGCTTATGAATATATACCGAAAAACACTCACAACGCTGGCTATTTTATTGATCGCTTATACCATCCCGGCGCAAAACAATTCTTTCAAAGGATTTTCTGAAGACGAGACTGTGCTTTACACGATGAATAAACAGGTAGGGCAGTTTGTACGGCGGTTTAATATGGAAGAAGACCAGTACGGGAAATTTTTACTGAAAGAAGATGAACGTTACCATAACAACGACTTAAGGCAGAAATTGCTGCCATCAATGTTTGATATCTATAACCCAAGAACGGCGGGTAAGCTGAAACAGTTTTTTGTAGATGATGTGACAAGCAAAGACAGCTCGATATTTTTAAATTTCCTGGATAAAAACTGGTACGCTGAAGTTTCGGCAACTTTCACAGCCAATGGGGATGACGTACACATCATTCTTTACCTAACGCTCGAAGAAGAAAACCTGGGCTCGAAATGGATATTGTCTAATGTTTGGTACAGCTATTTCCCCAGTTTGTTTCCAACCATTGATTCGGCTGAGCAGGCCAAATATTTTCTTCACCCCATGAGCCATGAGCTGGATTTTATGAATCTGCACAAAGCCCTCGAAAGGCCCGACAGGATACAAGTATATGCCTCTCAAAAATACCGACCCGATTTTTTGACTTTATTTTTCTACCAAATGAAAACGGGAAAGTTAAAATTCAAACAGATCGATTCCGTGAAATTTCACTTTTTTCAAATTAGGAACTGGTATTTCGAACTCTCATATTTCAACCGCAACGAAACCAATTCAGGCTGGTTGATCTCAAACCTGAAATATATCAATAACGAAGAAAAAAAAGAACTTATTAAATCATACCGCTTATGCGATTCATTACAATAACCGTTTTGCTTTCCTTGTTCGCTTGCAATTCTGCTTTCTCGCAGCAAACAACACAACTTTCTGCTGGTGAACTTAAGCAATACGATGAGCAATGTAAACAGTTGGTTAACTATTTGGAAGGTACATTGAACTTTATTGGCGATCCTGAAAAAGCGCCATCCGAAAAGGATATCATCATCAACCAAAGTTACCTGAAAATTTTTCAGAGTGAAGAAACCCAGATTGAAGATGACCTTGATCCAAATCGTGAAATGGCCATGAATAAAAATGTTCAGGCCTATTTGAAAGATGTGGATTTCTTTTTTCAGAAAGTCGTTTTTGCCTTCGAAATAAACAGCATTGATCAGTTAGTAAATGATAACGGGCAGATCACTTTCAAAGTGACCCTCAACCGCAACCTTTCGGGTGTGACG
>JAUXBM010000094.1 GCA_030619415.1 Chlorobiota bacterium | reverse complement strand
GTACATGGGGTGCCCATCATCCAGTTCAGCCTGGATCATGTTTTCCCAGTCTGTGAATGAATAATCGCTTTTTTCAACATATTGAGCGTTCGTGCTGTAATTGAAATAATTCTCTAAAGCCCCTGGAACATCCTGACTATAGGATCCTGATCCCGTGGGGGAAAAATCCATCTTCACAGAAACAGCGGCATGATATCCAAGCTCCGCTATTTCCCATGGCGAGTTAATATCGATATTGTCTTGCATGGCATCCCAATCATAAGTTGCCTCGGCGAAATTGACCGATAAAATACCGTAGGGATATTTGTTATATGAAAATGATCCTGTTCCCTGGTTTGGATATCTCCAGTAATTCATTATCTGGATCATGGCCGTTGCAACACATCCAACATATACATGGTTACCCGGACCATCTTCATCAACCGGGCACAATATATTGTAAGGGGAATCCTGGTTCCATTTTGATGTTAGCAAAGGATCAACCTGGCTTCGGTCCCCATTTTTTTGAAGTGCAACCGGTTCATTGCTCAAATATTTTTTCCAATCTTCCGAAATGGATTGGCTGACAGAAATATTACTTTCCTGGACAAATGTGGCCTGATCAATATAATAGTGCATCCAGCTTTTCAGGTTGTCATTTAATTGATCTTCTGAAGGAAAATGCCCCGTAAAACCATACCCGATGACCGGTGCCATGACGTCATTTGCCGAGACGATTACCCACCCCGTTTCCAGGTTGACAACATAATATGCATCTGCAATTAATGAAGTTTCGATGATGTTTATTTCATTGAAAGATAATTCCTTGTCGAATAAGTTTGACTTTTCAAAATAAAAATTGACCGCTACTCTTTCAGCGGATGAGCGACTAATTCCGTCAGCAAAAATGCCAGATGAAACAAGCATTAACAACAAAGTGAATAGTAATGAATGAAATTTCATGAATCTATTTAGGAAAAACAATAAGGCTCAAAAGTAATTATAAGTTTTGAACCACCGGGAATGGTTGCTTCAAATAATATTGACAAATTATTAAAAGAGACAGTTGTTGATGCCTAGTTCATTATCTTTGTTGGTCAGGCTAACTGAATATTTTAAACACAAACAGAGGAAAATCAAAACACAAATAAATGAGTATTCTCATTAAAAATATAAAAGAACTTATCCAGGTTGAACAACAACCAAAAAAGTGGATATGCGGGAAAGACATGGCAACAATTGAAACGATCAAAGATGCCTGGCTATTTATTAAAGGTGAACGGATTGAGCGTTTTGGAGAGATGAAAGTGTTTAATCTGAATGAGTTTCCAGAAGATGCCCAGTTGATTGATGCAAGCGGTAAAATGGTTTTTCCTTCATTTGTTGACTCGCATACGCACCTTGTTTATCCTGCATCACGTGAGATTGAATACATCGATAAAATCAAAGGTCTGTCTTACGAAGAAATAGCTAAAAGGGGAGGGGGCATTTTGAACTCTGCCAAAAAGATGCAGGATATCAGCGAAGAAGAATTGGTCGGTTCAGCTATGCAAAGGCTGGAAGAGATCATCAGCTATGGAACCGGTGCTGTCGAAATTAAGAGTGGTTATGGACTTACAACTGAATCTGAATTAAAAATGCTTCGGGTGATCAAAAGACTGAAAGCGCTTTCGCCTCTGACAATTAAGTCCACATTTCTTGGGGCACATTCGATTCCTTTGGAATTCAGGGGAGACCAGACAAAATATGTCGACCTGGTAATTAACAAGATGTTACCAAAGGTTGCCGATGAAGGCCTGGCCAATTTTATTGATGTTTTTTGCGATACAGGCTTCTTCACCGTTGAAGACACAGATAGAATATTAGAAGCCGGCCTGAAATATGGCCTTCGTGGTAAGATCCACGCCAACGAACTCGATTTCTCAGGAGGTATCCAGGTCGGCGTAAAACACAATGCTCTGTCAGTTGATCACCTTGAGTTTACAGGCGATGCTGAGATAGAAGCTTTACTCAATTCGCAAACAATGCCAACAATTCTGCCAGGTGCAGCTTTCTTTTTAAATATGATTTACTCCCCGGCACGTAAAATGATTGATGCCGGTTTGCCCGTTGCACTGGCGAGTGATTTTAACCCTGGCTCATCACCTTCGGGGAATATGCAATTAATTCTTTCGATGGCCTGTATTTTATACAAATTGCTTCCTGAAGAGGCGATCAACGCCACAACCATCAATACAGCCTATGCAATGGGTTTGAGTGAAGAATTGGGCAGTATTGCTGTTGATAAGAGGGCAAACTTATTTATTACAACCGAATTACCGACTTATGAGTTTATGCCTTATTATTATGGGACAAATAAAGTAGACACTGCGATTTTAAATGGTAAGGTAGTTAGCCAGTAAAGTACGTTTAAAAATTTCTTCTAATCCGATAACAAAAATTGTGGTGTCTTCCTATGTTTTGTCCCCTGCTCATATGCATAAGCAATCTCAATCAAAACCGGTTCACTCCACGCTCTTCCGAAAAAAGAAACACCCACTGGTAATCCATCAATAAAACCCATTGGAACAGTTATATTTGGGTATCCTGCAATGGCAGCGGGCGAAGAGCTGCCCACGAGGTAGGCATCACCGTTTACATGGTCAGTTTTCCATGCCGGTCCACCTGTTGGTGCAATGATCGCATCCAGGTTATGTTCATCCATCACCCTGTCGATGCCATCTTCCCGAATTGCCTTTTGCATTGCAACAAGTGCTTCCTTATATTCAGGTGTTTCGAGGTTACCCTTTTCCTCAGCCATAAATAATAGTTTCTGATCAAAATACATAAGCTCTACTGAGTCTGCCTTGTTAAATTCAATAAGTTCAGCAAGCGTTTTTACTTTTGCCTGATCCCCCAATGAGACAAAGTATTTATTCAATCCATCTTTAAATTCGTATAGCATAACCTCGAACGACAGATCACCTACATCCACGTCGGTGAAACTTTCAATTTCCACTATTTCCACTCCCTGACTTTTCAAATAATCTACGGTTTGGTCCATCACTTCATCTACCTTGTAATGCTTTCCGCGTGGTTGTGTGTACCATCCAATTCGTTTGCCTTTCAGCCCATCTTCATTTAAAAACTTTGTATAATCCGCATGAACTTTCCCTACGCTGTAGGCGGTTTTACTGTCGGCAGGATCAACACCAGTCATCACGCCAAGACAAATTGCAGCATCTGTAACTGTACGTCCCATCGGACCAGGGGTGTCTTGAGTAAATGATATCGGCACAATTCCTGATCGGCTGAGAAGACCAACCGTTGGTTTAATTCCTACAATCCCGTTGGCCGTCGATGGGCAGACAATGGACCCGTTTGTCTCGGTGCCGATTGCCACCATGCAAAGGTTTGCTGAGACAGCAGCCCCAGAACCAGCGCTTGAACCACAAGGATTCCTGTCGATGATGTAAGGATTTCCGGTTTGGCCTCCGACTCCACTCCATCCACTTGAAGATAAAATATCGCGAAAATTTGCCCATTCACTCAGGTTGGCTTTTGCAATGATGACGGCTCCGGCTTCTCTTAGTTTTTTGGCAATATAACTGTCTTTTGCAGGATGTGATCCGGCCAAAGCACGAGAGCCGGCCGTTGTCGGCATCTTATCGTGTGTATCAATATTGTCTTTCAAAACCACTGGAATACCATGCATTGGGCCCCTGGATTTGCTCTGTGCGATTTCTTCGTCGAGTGTCCTGGCAATTATCAGGGCATCAGGGTTAAGCTGGATGATTGAATTAAGGTGCGGTCCGTTTTGATCTATCGCTTCAATCCTGTCGAGATAAGCCTGAACAACTTGTGTAATTGTAAATCGGCCCTCCCGGTAACCTGCCTGTAATTCATTTATGGTGATTTCTTCAAGTTGCAGTTCGCTCGGATGTGTTGAACCCGTTTCACTGTCGTTCTGCTGTTTGCAGGAAAATAACCCGATCGTAAATAAGAAGATCAGGATCAATTTGATTGATAAATAATTCATCGTTTACAATTTTAAAATATTATTACTGGTATGAGTAGTATTAAAATATGCGTAGGCACGAAAGTCATGCTAATATACTCTTTATATGCGTCAACTTGGGGTACATTTGGTGTAAACTCACTATCGAATAAAGCCGCTTGAAAATTGTTCAAATTCTATAACTCTTATTTAGATTGTTTATATATAGATTTTATATATTTGTCGGCCTAATACTTATCTAAAACGATTGCGGGAATGCAGGTTGAATATGTCATATTAGTCAATAACAACGATCAGCCACTTGGGGCGATGGAAAAAATGGAAGCCCACGAAAAAGGAGTCATGCACAGGGCTTTTTCAGTTTTCGTTTACAATTCTGAAGGGAAAATGCTTTTGCAAAAACGGGCCGATAGTAAATACCATTCACCGGGACTTTGGTCGAATACAGCTTGCAGCCACCCACGCACCGGTGAAAAAACAGATGATGCAGCTCACAGAAGGATGATGGAAGAAATGGGTTTTGATTGCGATCTAGAAAAGGCCTTTACCTTTATTTATAAGGCAGAGGTTGGTGACGGACTAATAGAGCATGAGTTTGATCATGTTTTTATCGGAAATAGCAATCAAACACCAAAACCCGATCCGGAAGAAGTAGGCGACTGGAAATATGTTGACTTCGACTGGCTGGTGGGCGATGTTAATCATAATCCTGATGAATACACTGTTTGGTTTAGAATTGCCCTCGAACAGGTGAAAAACCACATGGAGAGCAAGCGGTAGTCTATTTTACATTTTCAAGTACTTTTTGGATATCCCCACTTTTTGGGAATTGGTAAACTGTCAGATCAAATTCAGGAATAACTGCCAGAATATGATCAAAAATGTCTGATTGAATACCTTCGTATTTGGCCCATTCGATCGTCTTCGTAAACACATATATTTCAATAGGCAAGCCTTTTTCGGTAGGTTGTAACTGGCGCACGAGGAAGGTCATATCGTTATGGATATCGGGACGGCTCGACAGATAAACTCTCAGGTATGCCCTGAAAACCCCGATGTTTGTCTGACGCCTTCCATTAACAAGAGAAGAGGGATCGATATTATATTTCTTATTGTACTCGGTGAGGTTCTTTTCTGTCTCATTGAGATACGGCTGTAACTTGCTTATTTTAGAATATTTCTCCAGCATCTCATCTGTACAAAATTTGATACTGTCCATGTCGATGTTGATCGAGCGTTTTATCCGTCTGCCCCCCGATTCTTCCATTCCCCGCCAGTTCCGAAACGAATCGGATACCAGCGCGTATGTTGGAATATTGGCAATGGTTTTGTCCCAGTTCTGGACTTTAACGGTAGTGAGCGTAATTTCAAGAACGGTACCATCAGCACCATATTTCGGCATCGAAATCCAATCACCTATCGATACCATTTTGTTAAATGTTAGTTGAAGTCCGCCAACAAAACCAAGAATCGGATCCTTAAAAATGAGCAAGAGAACAGCAGACAATGCCCCCAGGCTTAAAATAAGCGAGCTGATGTCACGATCGACCAGCATGCCGATCACAACAAGCAGACCGACAAGGTAGCTTATGATCTTCACTACCTGGATACCGCCCTTGATGGGATGGTCTTTGGCAAAATCGTAACGGTCGTAATAGTCGTTGATTGTGGATAAAACACTATTGATTATAAGTATGGCATTCAGGATAAAGAATAACTCAAGCGCCTTCCGAATTGCTGAAATAAAAACTGGAATAGTAATCGTGTCGTCAGTAAAATAGTAAAGCATTAGTGCGGGTACGAGATAGGATACTTTACGAAAAAACTTATGTTTGATTAAAAGGTCGTCAAATTGTGTTTTCGATCGTTTTGTAATGGGAATGATGATTTTCCGCATCAACTTCCAGGTGATCAGGTAACCCAGGTATGAAAAAATGATTAACAGGATCAGCATCGTAAATTCACCTGTCCATTTCGCAAGCGCATCTGAGAAACCGGCATTTTGCAGTATGCCAATAAACCAATGCGTTGTACTGCTTATATATTCATCCATGCGTTTAGGGTTTGAATATTATTAAATTGAGCAAGACTTTATGCAGTGAGAATTGTTGTTGTAAAAAAGAGTTACAGTTTTGCGATCGCTTCCAGGTATTTCTCGCGGATGTGCAATAATTTACCCTGACAACTGTCTTTGTCATAGATCCTTACAAAGTCCATCAATCCGCTTTTGTAATACATGCTGGTTTGCGCAGCATCCCAAACACTGTCATCCATGTTATACTTGATGTTCATCGTAATTTTTTCAAATGTCGGCCACCTGAGTAACAAAGGAATTTTCAGGTAAGTTATTTCTTTGTCATCTGTATCCTGGTAAATACCATCAGTAATTTCTTTTACACTAAAAAATTTCCTGACTTTTATTATTGACTGAAAAGCATCTGTTTTTCTGGCCTTCCGGAATTCGATGCCTTTCTTTTCAAAAAGTGATAATATTTCACCAACATGTTTGTAAGGTAACTGTTTAAATCTCACACAATTATACCCTTTGTTCTGGTACGTCAGGGTGCCGGCAGCCCCATCAAAGTCGTAGGCGACAGCTTTTTTTACAGCTGCAATTGCCCTGTACATCCGTTCATCATTGTATTGAAGCTTCGTAATGGCGAAAATGGAGTCAGGTTCTAGACGATCAGGAATGGACATGTCGTTATAACCGGGATAAGGTTCCTGATTTTCCAGAATTAGTTTGTTGCAGTATGTTTCATTTCTAACCGAAGCAACCAGTTCCTTTTTTGTAATATTGCCAACTGTCTCGATAACTCTTTCGCCCATAGTCTGTTTACATTAAAAATTGTGATTAGCAGAATAATTCTGATAGTCAGCTAAAATAGGAAGATTTTCTGAATTAGACTATTTTTTTCTCAGTTGAACAAATAATTCCCTTCCTTTTCTGGGGCTGATTGAGTTGTGTGCTATTTCCATTTTATCGATGCTGAATTTGTCGGAAAACAATTTTTTATACTCCTGAATTGTGCCTCCATAAGGTGGTCCTTCAAAGTCAAATTCATGACCGAATAGAAG
>JAUXBM010000144.1 GCA_030619415.1 Chlorobiota bacterium | reverse complement strand
TACATTACGAGCCAAACCTTCGCTGATATCGCGGGCAATTTGCATTGCGGTAACACCCGATTCGTATTGCTTTACTGAATTATCCGGTAGCGTTATATTTATCATTTAGTGTTTTTTCCACGAAAAAATTGGCGGCAAAAATACAAAAATCACTTTGATTACCAACATAATAACACAAAAAAAATCGAGTACTTTCAGAAGGGTTCCTAACAACTTAAAATATAAAATATTGATGATCTTTTTAGCCTCAAAATCGGCGGTATAAATTATAATTATTCCTTTTGATGAAGCCTCCAAAATTCCACTAATTTAGCAGGCTCATTTTTATGACCTTAATGGCAACTCGTGAAACACCAGTTTAGAAATATCAGCATTGTATTACTTATGGCAACCGCCGTGCTTTTTACGTCATGCCTGAAGGACAAACCCTCGGAGGAAAAAGTAATTGGTGCAGCGCCGGGTCAGGCCCTGCCAGTATTTAGTTTGCCTGATAAAAATGGGACTGTAGTTTCCATGGCCGATTTTAGTGGCAAAATAGTATTAATCGAATTCTGGGCCTCCTGGTGTGGGTATTGCTTGGCTGAAGTAAATGACCTCAATGTATTACACAACGATTTCAAGGAAAAGAATTTTGACATTGTGGGCATCTCAATCGACACAGAACGGTCATCGTGGCTGAAAAAGGTTTCTGACCACAATATTTCTTACACGCAACTTATCGGTGAAAACGGATTTGATTCTGAATTTGCAATCGCCTGTGATGTGAAATCAATTCCAAAAATGATCCTTGTTGACCGTGATGGCTTGGTGTTGCTTGTTACCACAAAAGCAAGCAAAGTGAGGGAATTCCTGGTCAATTATCTGAATTAGTCAGACTCCCCTACTCTTTTTCGAACTTCTTTGAGATTCAATAAATTTATTGAATTGGTGGTCATCCCTTCAATATCCCGGTTGACAAATCGCAATGCCTGGTCGTAATACAAAACGACAACAGGTGCTTCCGACATCACCAGGCTGTCCATCATCCGGTAGAGTTTTATGCGCCCAAGATGGTCATTAACTGCAAATGCTTCCCTGTACAACGAATCAAAAACAGCATTTGAAAAATGGGTGTAGTTTGGTCCAGAAGGAGCGAAATTCCGGGAATAGAACAGCGATAAGTAATTTTCTTCGTCAGGATAATCAGCAATCCATGAGGCTCTGAAAAACTGAACCCGCGATTGCGCACGCCGCTCAATAACAGCAGCCGGAGGCGAAACTTCCAGTTCAATTGTAAAACCAATTTCCTGAAGTTGAGATTGCACAAATTTACACAGGTCCAAATAGTCAGATGTAGTCACGAGTGTTATGGATGGCAGAGGGTTTAGATCCCCAAAGCCTGCTTCAGCCAATAAAACCTTGGATTTTTCAGGATCATAAGAATAACCGTAGTTTGCATTCGTATCGAACGCCGGCATCCCTTTCGGCACCATCCCTTTTGTTCCGGGAATACCAATGCCGTTTCTTAAATACCTGATCATTTTTTCACGGTCAAAACCATAATTTATGGCCTGCCTGACCGCTTTTATTTTTAACGGACTATTCTGAAGTATCGGCAAATTTGTATCTACAAGAATTCCTAAATATTCAGTGTTTAAATAGGGGATACTGATCATGTCGAATTCGTCTTTATATTTCTCGCGGAGTTGCCCATCCCTATTCAGCAGTTCGTCTTTATACGAAGGGTCAATACCTGAAATAAAATCCAGATCACCCTTCGTAAATTCCAGAAAGGCAGTCATTTTATCTACAAGAAACGAAATCGATATCGCATCTAAAAATGGCAATTGCTCTTCACCCGACTTTTCAAAATAATGCTCATTTTTCTGCAATACCATTTTGATATTTTCCTCCCATCTTTTCAAAAAGAACGGACCTGTTCCAACGGGATTCTTCCGAAAATCAGTTCCAAATTTTGCAATTGCCTCATGTGGAATAACTGAGCAGTATTGCATGGTTAAAATTCCCAGGAATGGAGGAAATGCTTTGTTCAATCTAATAACCAAAGTCGAATCATTCTCAGCGATAAAGCTGTGATCATTCCCTTCTCTCGAAATATTAGAAAATACCCATGCACCGGGTGAGGCAGTTGCCGGATCAACAAGTCGGTTGAAGCTATAAACAAAATCATCGGCGGTCACTTTCCTGGTTTTATTGCGAAATGAATCACTCTCATGAAAAAAAACATCATCACGCAAACGAAATGTATAAACCAAACCATCAGCCGAAATATCCCATTCTTTAGCGATAGAAGGCAACACATTCAATTGATCATCCAACTGGACAAGTCCATTATAGAGTTGATTACAAACCCAAAGATGTGCCTGGTCGCGGGCGAACGCGGGATCAAGCGATACGATTCCTGCTGCTTCATTGTACCTGAATACAGATTTATCAGGATGCTTATGCAAATTCCCCGTACACGATACCTGGGAAAGTACCAGTACAATTGCGAGCGTTTTAATTGATTTGAAAAGCACCATCTGAATCTTTTTAAGTGTCCGTTTTATCTGTCATACAAATCTAAGCAGTTTTATGGTTTATATTTTAATTGCAAAACTGTCATTATGTACATTGGCCGGTTTGTATATTTTTTAAATTTACGGCACCAAACTAAATTAATAAAGGGTGGATCAAACCGGAACCGTGGGTAAAAAGAAAGTCAGGGCGCGCAACCTTATTTTGCACGTTCATCCACCAAAAGTCAGGAAAACTTCCATCCGGTTCACCCTGACCTTTGGCCTTGGCGGGATGGCAGCTATTCTATTTATCCTCCAGGTATTTACAGGAATACTGCTGCGCTTTTCTTATGTCCCATCCCCAAATGAAGCATACGACTCCATCCTGTCGATAACCAATACATTGTTGTTTGGGTCATTGGTCAAAAACGTGCACCACTGGAGTGGCATATTTTTCGTGCTTGTTACATTCTTACATCTGCTCCGAACATTTTACACAGGTGCATTTTACTGGGAACGCAGATGGAACTGGGTAATCGGCATCTGCCTGATGGTGATTGTGATGTTTTCCAATTTTACCGGCTACCTGTTACCCTGGGATCAACTGGCATATTGGGCCGTAACGGTGAGTACCAGCATGCTTTATTATATTCCTGGTATTGGGGAATCCCTCACGGGCCTTGTACGTGGAGGAGAAGAAGTGGGAGGGAATACACTCTTGATATTTTATAATTTTCACACGGCAATCCTTCCTCTTTCTATCGTCCTGCTGATGGCTTTTCATTTTTGGAGGGTAAGAAAAAACAAAGGGGTGGTAGTTTCAAAGGATGCCGACGAAACATTGGTTCCGGCAGATCCGGACCTTGTATTAAAAGAGTTGGTGGTCGCCTTGTGTTTAATTGCATTTGTGCTTTTAATCAGCATTTTTTTTGATGCACCTTTGCAGGAACGGGCCAATCCGGCTTATAGTCCAAACCCTGCAAAAGCACCCTGGTATTTTATGGGAATACAGGAATTACTGCTTCACTTTCATCCTTTTTTTGCTGCTGTGTTGATTCCTGTGTTATTTCTTTTCGGAATGTTCTTGTTGCCGTTTTTAAAATTTAAAGAACAACACGAAGGCATCTGGTTTTTTAATCAGAAAGGACGGAAGTTGGCTTTAATTGCTGCAATAACAGCCATTGTGATCGTTCCTGCCGGAATTTTAATTAATGAGTATTTTTTAGATTTTGAAGGCTGGATGAAGAATATACCCCCGGTTATCAGTAACGGGTTGATCCCATTTATTATTATTGGTGTTATTTTAACTGCCTATTTTCTATTTATTAAAAACAGATATAAACCCGATAAAAGTGAATTCATACTGTTTATGTTCAGTTTTATGATGGCCGGCTATGCGGTCTTAACCTTTGTCGGTATTTGGTTCAGGGGGCCTGGGATGGTTTTAATGTGGCCTTGAAAAAGCAAATAAGCCCCGACCTAATCCCGATAGCTATCTGGAGGGGAAAAGATGACGAATGAAAAGAATGAAACAACTATATTCTCTCCCATTAAGGAGATGTCCACAGGACAGAGGGGGTCACTGGGGGAGAATCTAAAGGCAGAGGGGCATGAAGAAAAAACAAAATACCGCATCAATCAATCGCCGCTCATTTTTGAAGCGCAGCTGGCTTTGGCTTGGTGTAATTGCCGGGGTAGAATTAACTGCAATTACGTTTAGTATGTTTTCACCAGGCAAACGCACCAAAGCAGCCAATTCATACACGTCGGTGAAGACCGCTGGATATGTTGGCAATATTAAACCCGGATCTGTATCTCCTCACCGAAATGGTCAGTTTTACCTTGTCAGGATGAATGACGGGGGATTTCTTGCTGTTTCACTTACCTGCACCCACCTCGGTTGTTCGGTAGGTTTTGATGCCGGTAAAAAGCAATTTATTTGCCCGTGTCATTCTTCTGTTTTTAGTATTGGCGGAGATGTGTTGAGTCCGCCCGCACCAAGGGCACTGGATATTTATCGCGTTTTTATTGAACAAGGACAGGTTAAGGTAGATACAGACCGGAAAATCAGAAGAAAAAAATTCAGCAAGGCAGATCTGGTGTATGCCTGATAAAAACAAACTAATTTGAAAAATCACTGGAAAATAACCGGTTTTATCGCAACAGCCATTGTAGTTTTGGCTTTTCCTTTGTATGTTTTGAAGGCTGTTTATTTTGATGGGTATGGTACTGAACCGGTCGAAAATGCAAAACCTCATTTTGTTGGCAGTAAAAATTGCATCGACTGCCACAATGTTGAATATGAATTATGGTTGCAGTCGGATCATTATTTTGCAATGGATACGGCTTCTGATGAATCGGTGCTGGGCGACTTCGACAATGCCACCTTTGAAAGGAATGGCCGGATACACAAATTCTATAAAAAGGATGACCGGTTTCTTGTTTATACGGATGGTGCTGATGGCATAATGCAGGAGTTTGAAGTTGAATATACTTTTGGCGCGTGGCCGCTTCAGCAATACCTGGTTCCCTTCCCCGATGGAAAATATCAAACCCTTGCACTTACATGGGATACCATAAAAAAACAATGGTATCATATGGCCGATGCAGTTTACGAAGGTCAGGTTGTTGATCACAGCAACTGGTTGCACTGGACCAACCAGGCGCAAAATTGGAATGGCATGTGCGCCGATTGTCATTCTACCAATCTGAAAAAAGGGTTCGATAGCGAAATGAATACCTTCAATACTACCTGGTCCGAAATCAGTGTAGGATGCGAAGCCTGTCACGG
>JAUXBM010000038.1 GCA_030619415.1 Chlorobiota bacterium | reverse complement strand
GTTTTGGTTGATTCGGGAATCTATAGCGCGATCAGGCACCCGATGTATTTTGCACAGGTGGTTGCTGTAATTCCGCTGATCATTGATTATTATAGCTTTCCCAGGTTATTGTCGCTCATTGTTTTAATCATCGCTTTGCTTTTAAAAATAAGATATGAAGAATCGCATCTTGTAAATCATTTTGACGGCTACTCCGAATATATCAAAAGGACAAAAAGGGTAATTCCATTTATCTACTGACTTACGTGAATGAAATTTTGTCAGTACTGAAATTTCGACACATTTAAAATACTTAAAAGTCCATTGGCATGTGATTTGATAACAGCCTGAGAAACCAAATGAATATGTCGTTGAAAAAGATTAACAACCGCGCCGAGATGACCGATTCCCTGAAAGCAGAAGGGAAAAACTATGTATTGCTCTACAAGAAGGGCTCGGATGTGAGCGACTGCAGTTATGCTAGCATTGAACGGGCGCTGAAAGATGCTGAAAATATCAATGTACTTACTGCTGATGTAAACCAGGTGAGGGATATCCATGTACAATATGAGATTACCTCTGCACCATCGTTGCTTATTTTTGAGGGTAAAAAATTCGTTAAAACAGTAAAAGGCTGCAATGATGATGGTTTTTATAAATCATTGTTTGAAAGTGCGTTATTTACTGCCAAAAGTGCGGATGGCGACAAACCGGTCAAACGGGTAACTGTTTACTCAACGCCTTCGTGCAGTTGGTGTACTACGCTGAAAAGACATCTTGACCACAATGGTGTACGTTACCGTGAGGTTGATGTAAGTAAAGACCAGAAAGCGGCTGAAACAATGGTGAGAAAGAGCGGCCAGCAGGGTGTGCCACAAACTGACATCAATGGAAAAATGATTGTTGGATTTGATAAAACCCGCATTAACACATTATTAGGAATAAATTAAATTACAATATAAAATTGCAAATACAATGAAAGAATTACAACCGTTAAATGAAAATGTTTTGCTTGACATCAATGAAGAGACCGGGCAGCAAACTACGTCCTCAGGAATTATAATTCCTGATACCGCCAAAGAAAAACCCCAATACGCAAAGGTGGTGGCGATTGGCAATATTGAAGATCCTGGAATTGCTGTTGGAGATACTGTATTTTATAAAAAATACGGCGGTACAGAATTTGATTTTGAAGGAAACAAATACCTGATGGTAACCTACGAGGATTTGTTGGCAAAAGTTGTTGAGACCGAGGCGATATAAGCAAATCCTAAAAATAATTGAACTGCTGCTCTTAAAAATAGGGTGGCAGTTTTTTTTTATTGCGATTCTGGTAACTGGCAACTGGCGACTGGCGAGTGGATGCAGTGTGGGCAGACCTGCAAGCTTGCCTGTTTGCGAACGTCAGGGAGCAAGCAGATGCTGGCAGGTCGAAGGGTTTTGTTGGAAGCTGGATGCTGGCGACTGCCTGCCCGTCCGTATCCGACAACTGTCAGAGGAGGCGGGGATACTGGTTAAACCAAAGGAACTAATAAGGATTACCACCAATAATCACCAATGACCAACGACCGCAGGTAGTCCGTAGGATGACTAATGACCAATGACCAATGACCAATCACCAATGACCCGTTTAAATGCCCTCCCGATCTCTTCAACAATATCTCCGGCAAGCAGTGCTTCCTGCCCTGTCTTTTTTACAGCAATATCCCCGGCCAATCCATGCAAATAAACGCCAATCACAGCCGCATGTGCCGAAGAGTACCCCTGCGCAAGCAATCCTGTAATCATTCCTGTCAAAACATCACCACTTCCTGCAGTTGCCATCCCGGGATTCCCGGTTGAGTTAAAATAGATATTTCCATCTGGAAAACATGTGGCGGTGTGTGCCCCCTTCAAAACCACGTAAACACCATACTTGAAACAAAATGCCTTCAAGTTGTTTAATTTCTCAAAGTCGTCTGACCAGGTAGTTGTCAGTCTCTCAAATTCCTTTGGATGGGGGGTAAGGATGCTCCCTTTCGGCAGAAAAGCCAACCATGTTTTATTCTCCGAAAGTATGTTTAGAGCATCTGCATCAAAAACAATTGGGCTTTGGTATTCCTGAAGCAACAGTTTCATGGCCATTTGCGATTGCTGTTCCACGCCAAGTCCTGGGCCAATTCCAACCGCATCGAAATTTCCCATCTTTGGAATTTCGGAAAAATAGTTATCGTATCGATCGATGCTGAGCATGGTTTCAGGAGTGGCTGTCTGCATGATCTCGTATCCTGACTTCGGAATATGCGTGTGCAACAAGCCAACGCCAGAACGCAAACAGGCTTTTGAGGCCAGGATTGCAGCGCCCATTTTTCCATAGCTACCGGCGATTAGCAAGGCATGGCCGTAAGTTCCCTTGTGATCAAATTTTTTACGCTTCTGAAGCATCGGGGCTATGTCCCTTTTTTGCATGAAGTATTGCTTTGTGGATGTGCCGTTAATATACTCAGAGGACAACCCAATATCCATGATTTCCCATTTTCCCACAAACCGGTCATTTTCCGGAAGTAAAAAAGCCAGCTTAGGCATTTGAAAACTTAAGGTGTAATCAGCACTTATGATAGCCCCGTTATTCGGTTCAGAATGTTTATCAGCAAACAAGCCCGAAGGGATATCCACTGCGATGGTCACGGCACCCGAACCATTCATCAATTCAATCGCATCGGCTGCAATGCCCGTTGCTGGTCGCGTAAGGCCTGAGCCAAACAAGGCGTCGATCAGTAAATCCTGGTCAGATAGTTTAGGAAGGTCTTTTTTATTTTTTATTTCATAGATGTTCTCCGACATGCCCATTTCAACCAGCCGGTTATAATTAACCTGGAAATCGTCGGAGGTTTTATCAGAATACCTGACGATATAAACTGTTACATTGTATTGTTTATTTGCCAGTAATCTTGCCAATACCAGCCCATCGCCACCATTGTTTCCCGGCCCAACAAATAATTTGACAGAATTGTATTTATCAACTCTTTTTTTGATCCATTTATACAATTGAAAAGCGGCCCTTTCCATCAGGTCGATCGATGGAATCGGTTCGTTTTTAATCGTGTATTCATCGGCCTCTCTGATTTTTTCAACAAGAAGTATTTTCATTGCGCATAGTTTTACACAAAGGTAGGAAAACATAACTTTTTCCCGCTGCAATTGATTCAAAGCTGATAAAGTTTCCAATAGTTTTAAACACATAATAATTGAAAAGACGGAAACATTAAATTTGTGTTTTACAAATCACTCATTGAAGAAACTTTATTTAATTCTTATTGTTCTTTTTGTCAGCGCTTTGTTTTATGGACAAGAAGTAGATAAGCCTACCTGGAATGCGAAATGGGATCAAGGTGTTCAGATTAACCGGTCTGACGGGAAATTCAAAATAAAATTTGGGGGACGTATCCAGTTTGACGTGATAAATATTTATCAGAATCCATCACTCTCCGATGAATTTGAAGCACAAAATGGAGCAGAATTCAGGCGTATTCGCTTGTACAGTTCAGGAACACTTTATGGCAACATCAAGTACAAACTTCAGTTTGATTTTTCAAAAGGCGACGCAGGGGTTAAAGATGCCTACATTCAAATAACAAAAATACCTGGAATTGGAAATATCAGGGTTGGACATTTTAAACAACCTTTTGGACTTGAGATGCAAACCAGTTCAAAATATGCCACATTTATGGAAAGAGGGCAAACAAATGCCTTCACGCCTGAACGTGACCTTGGATTTATGATTTTCAACAAACATTTTAATAAACGTTTTGCCTGGTATGCCGGTTATTTTTATCCTACGGGAGGTGTGGGTAAATACCTGGGTGACCAATACCGATTGACAGCCAGAGTTACCGGTCAGCCCCTGTATAAACCCAAAGGGCGATTTACGGTTTTGCATTTGGGAATTGCTTATGAAGACCAATTTCAACACAATCTAGAACTCTCATTAAGTCAAAGACCAGAAGCACATCTGGCTCCTAAATATGTGAACTTAATAGTAGATGCAGTGAAAAGGGCCGATGTTTTTGGTGGGGAACTGGCTTTTGTTTCGGGCCCTTTTGCCATACAGGGTGAATATATGATGGCGAGGGTTGCCCCTTCAGCTTCTTCGGTAGCGCAGGAATCAATTTATAACTATTATGCATTCTATGGTTATTTTACCTGGTTCATTACCGGTGAGCATAGAAATTTCAGTCAAAAAAAAGGTTGCTTTGACAGAGTAAGCCCGAAAAAAAACCTGGGAAAGGGAGGAGCCGGTGCATGGGAACTGGCCATTCGCCTGTCGCATATCGACCTGAATGATAAAGACCTGAATGGTGGCGCAATGACCGACTTTACATTCGGGGTAAACTGGTACCTCAATCCGGCTACACGCTTCTCCTTCAATTATATTTATTCTGATGTTATCGATGTTGGTTATGCCAATATTGCGATGGTCAGGTTCCAGGTGGCGTTCTAGGGGAGATTTATTGGGTGCAGTTAGTACGATGGTTGCAGTTGGTGCAGTTGTTGCATTGGTTACAGTTGTTGCATTGGGAGCAGGATGACTGGATATATGATGTCAACTGTTGACTGCCGACTACTGACTGCCGACTGTTGACTGCCGACTGTTGACTGCCGACTGTTGACTGCCGACTGGTTTTCCCTCATATTCATCTAAATACCATATTTTTGCCCTCCAATTTTACAACCGATGGGACGAAGAAAAAGACCGCTGCCTTTAATTGAAAATCTTGAGATAATTGATGCCGGCGCTGAAGGCAAGGCTGTTGGCCGCTGGAATGAAAAAGTGGTTTTTGTCCCATTTGCTGCTCCGGGCGACATCGTGGATGTTCAGGTATTCAAGAAAAAGAGATCTTTTTATGAAGCAAAAATTACGAGGATTCAACAGGCATCTCCTTTGCGGATAGAACCGGAATGTTCCCATTTTGGATTGTGCGGTGGCTGCAAATGGCAGCATCTTGATTATACGGAACAGCTTCGTTACAAACAAAAACAGGTAAAAGACAGTCTCGATAGAATCGCAAAAATTCCTTATCCCGAAATTCAGCAAATTATTGGTTCTGACAATACATTTTATTATAGGAATAAGTTGGAATACACCTTCTCTGACCGCCGTTGGTTAACCGATTTTGATCCTTCAAAAGAGGAAGGAGGGCCGGAAGATACAAATGGTCTTGGTTTTCATTTGCCCGGTATGTTTGATAAAATACTGGATATTGAAAAATGTTATTTACAGAAAGACCCTTCCAACGCGATCAGGCTGGCTACAAAAAAATATGCGCTGAAGAACGGCTTGACGTTTTACAATGTACGCAATTGGGAAGGCCTTTTGCGAAATATGATCATTCGTACTTCTACCACAGGAGACCTGATGGTAATAATCATTTTTAAGGAAAATGATGCAGAAAAGATAAGTGGTTTGATGAACTTTTTAAAAGAATCATTTCCTGAAATCACCTCCTTAATGTTTGTGATCAATGACAAGAAGAATGACACCATTACTGATTTGGAGGTTCAGCTTTTTGCCGGCCATCCATTTATCATGGAGGAAATGCCACCCGCTATTGAAGGGCAGACAGCTTTAAAATTTAAAATCGGCCCAATATCATTTTACCAGACAAATTCCGAGCAGGCTTACAAGCTTTATAAAACTGCATTTGATTTTGCAGATTTTCAGGGCAATGAGTTGGTTTATGATCTTTATACAGGAACGGGGACTATCGCAAATTTCATCGCGCGTTGTGCGAAAAAAGTAATCGGTATTGAGTATGTGGAAGATGCAGTAAAAGATGCCTTCGAAAATGCGGCACTGAATAGTATTGAAAATGTGGATTTTTATGCCGGTGATCTGGCTAAAGTTTTAGATGAATCATTTTTTGAAAAACATGGAAAACCGGATGTGATCATCACCGATCCGCCCCGGGCAGGTATGCACGTGAATGTTGTAAAACAAATTCTGGTTGCTGAACCTGAAAAGATCGTTTACGTCAGTTGTAACCCGGCGACCCAGGCACGCGATCTTGCCCTGCTTCACGAGAAGTATGATGTAAAGAAAGTGCAGCCTGTTGATATGTTCCCCCAAACACACCATGTTGAAAATGTGGTGCTGTTGGTGAGGAGGCAGGTTGGGTCACGCGGCGGCGCAGGTTTTATTTCACGCGAAGACGCAAAGGGGCAGGTTTTATTTCACGCAACGGCGCGACGACGAAAAGTTTGTTTCACTCAAAAACGCAGTGGCACAATGGTTTGGGATTGGATTTGTTATCAGAACAAGCGTAGAATAATTAACCTAAATTTAATACATCAATCACCATATTTTTGACCAATTAGGTGTTATCTTTGCAATAGGTCGATGAAATTTTTTAGAATGACAAAATGCAGATAAAGCCGTCAACACTTATATTGCTGCAACTCCTCCTATTTGGATTTGTATTGGGCATAGGTTCATGTGATAAAAACAATGCTGAACCTGATCCCTCCCTTCCGGAAATGACAAGTATTTCGATCACCGGACAGGGTTTAACATTTGATGTTACCGTTGGATTTAACCAGGGAGTTTTTCGTTTTGCAAATCATAGCGGCGATCTTAACGACGAAAGTTTTAGGGTCAGCAGTACCGGGGGGATTGCAAGCCTGGTCAATTATGTGGTAACCCAAACTGCCGGCCAAAAAAGTGCAACTATCAGGGTGGTTTTTGATGGTGAGGCCAATGGAGAAGAAATTGTTAGCGTAATGCCGAAAGATGGGGCAAGTATTTTCAATAAGGATGGCCGGGCCATGCTTGCTACTGATTCAAAGTCAATATCAACTGCGGGTGTCGTCCATGATATTATAACAATTAAGGATGATGGGAACGGAACAGGTACTGCTACATGGTCTGCCAATAACATTTACATCCTTGATGGTTTTGTATTTGTGAATGAGGGGCAAACACTTACCATTGAAGCAGGAACAATTATTAAAGCTAAAGCAGGGCAGGGTGAGCATGCTTCTGCGCTTATTGTTGCGAGAGGCGGGAAGATTCAGGCTGAAGGCACTGCTGAACACCCGATTATATTTACAGCCGAAGCCGATGACCTGAACGGGTCGGTTTCTGATCTTGAAACAGGACTTTGGGGTGGGGTAATCATCCTGGGTTACGGAAAGTTAAACACGGTCCCCGGGGAACAACAAATTGAGGGAATCCCTGTTTCGGAGCAGCGAGGTGTTTACGGCGGTGCAGATGATGAAGATGATTCCGGGGTTTTTCGCTACGTCTCCATCCGTCATGGAGGTACTGATATTGGCGAAGGAAATGAAATCAACGGGCTGACACTTGGTGGCATAGGCAGCAAAACACTTATCGAATTTGTTGAGGTATTTGCCAATAAAGATGATGGCATCGAAGTATTTGGGGGTGCCGCCCAATTAAAAAATATCGTTGTTGCTTTTTGTGGCGACGACTCCTATGACTATGACCAGGGCTATCACGGGAAAGGCCAGTTTTGGGTGGCGGTTCAGGGGTTTAACAGGGGCGACAGGCTGGGAGAAAATGATGGAGGAGATGATCCGGTTACGGGGGGAACACCTTATGCCATTCCGGTTATTTACAATACAACTTATGTCGGTTTGCCTCCGGGGGCGAGCAGAAGAATGATGACTTTTCAGGACAATGCAGGCGGGCATTTTGCCAATTCCATTTTTTATCAACAGGCTTTTGGTGTTGATATTGAACTGCTGACCGGTGAATGTAGTTATACCCGATTTCAGAGTGGAGAACTTACCTTAAAAAACAACATTTTTTATTTGATTTCTCACCAACCGTGGCTGGAGGTTTCAGCCGGTGACGGGGTAAGCGAACAGGAAAAAAATGATGCAAACGAAAACTTATCATCCTATTTTACGCAGGCCGGCAACGAAATTACCGACCCGGGGTTTACCCTGAATGGCTTGACATTTGATGTTATTCCATCGAAAAATGTTTCTGATAATCTTGCAGCCTATCCAGGCGACGGATGGTTCCAACATGTAAATTATAAAGGCGCATTCAATCCTGACGGAAATTGGGCTGAGGGATGGACATTGTTTTCGAAATATATGAATTAAATTAGATGATATTAATAAATCCGAAGCCTACCAATAAATTGGACAGTCTGAATAATCAATTTGCTATATGATAGCGCTTCTCCCCAACATCCCCATCGCCAACTCCCCAGCATCCTCAATCGTCTTTCCCATCGATATAAATCCATGATCTTTGATTTCGATAAAGGAATGATTGCCCAGTACTTCCAGTACACTCTTAACAATCTTCATCGTTCCTGATTCAACAAACTCAGAGGTTGTAGGAATATTCATTTGTCCCGAATAATTACTGATCGAAACACAATGCCCGTGAAGGATGGCTTGTACGTCAGGACGTGCTTGATAAATGGAAAAATGGAGCAAGGTTTCGGAAGAGGGCTCTCTGTTATTTTCGCCGGAAGCAATAACTAAGTTGTTCTCAAAATCAACATCCCAAATGGTAAAAAATGAATCATCTGACAGGGGTTCGGCAAAGCTACTGCTCGCAGCGGTGATTACAATTCCCGGTTTTCCCGGTTCCAACCTGAAACTCATATTGCCGTGAGTTCCGCCGGGATATAATGGAGCAAGGTCTTTTTCGTGAAAAATCTGGCACCATTTTCTCAACGCCTCAATTCGGGCATCAGCAGGAAGTGAACGGTCCCTGATTATTATTTGGTATTTTACCCCTTCGTACGACATAATTAATTCAATGAATGATTTTTGCCAGTTCGTCAATAGTGATATGCATCGCGTTAACATTGTACGAGGCCTGTTGGTAAAACGGCACCCGTTCCTTTAATTTGACTTTGACAATGTCAAGCAACTCTGATTCACTTTTGTTAACGACCAACGGACGTTTTCGTTTTGCATTTTGAAGCCTGTTAACGATGGCGGCTTCTGTCATCTCAAGATAAATGGTGGTGCCATTGTTGTTCATTTGTTGGATGGCATTAAAATGACAGACTGTTCCGCCACCTGTAGAAATCACAACCTTTTCCATACTGAAGGTACTGACCAGTACTTCATTTTCAAGTTTCCGAAACAGTTCCTCTCCGTATTTCTTAAAAAAATCGTTGATGCTTACCTTGTACTTTGCCTCGAAAGCTTTGTCAAGATCAAGGAATTCATAACCTAGTTTAGTTGCAAGTTGCCTGCCTAGCGTGCTTTTCCCCACACCCATAAAACCGACCAGATAAACCCTCGACATACCCATAGTTTCTATTGCCTGACGAAGATATTGATAAAATAGTAAAAGACGGATAAAGGGTTATCAACACTTTGTTGAAAATGCAGTTTGATTTCATTGAAATGTTCACGGTAAGTTCTCAATTTATTTTCTACTTTTATCGATTCCAGAAAAAATATCGGATGCAATTTACCATTAATATATAACTATACTTTCCAACAAAGCTAACTGATCGAATAAAATGAAAATAAACAGGAAAGCGTGTTGTTCAATCACATCAGATTTGAGAATTGACCCACGGTTTAATATGACCCAATTACTTAACAATTTCTTAACATTGGGATGCGTTGATCAGTTCAGACTTTGAGTTTTTTTGTGACATTAATTTAAAAACTATAAAACAGTGGAAACCATTTATTTAATTTTTGTAATCGTGCTGATTTTACTTGCAGCCTCTGATCTTGTAGTGGGTGTAAGTAATGATGCCGTGAATTTTCTTAATTCAGCAATCGGATCAAAAGTTGCCCCGTTTAAGGTAATTATGATTATTGCTTCGGTTGGAATTTTAGTTGGAGCTACATTTTCGAGTGGAATGATGGAGGTAGCCCGGAAAGGAATATTCCATCCGCAATACTTCTATTTTAATGAGATCATGGTGATATTCCTGGCCGTGATGATTACTGATATTTTATTGTTGGATGCATTTAATACTTTTGGAATGCCAACATCCACCACGGTTTCCATTGTATTTGAATTGCTCGGGGCGGCAGTGGGTATGTCGATTATAAAGACCTACACCGACCCTGATGCCCTTTCAATTTCGCACTACATCAACTCCAGTATGGCGCTTGCCATTATTTCAGGTATTCTGCTCTCTGTTGCCATCGCATTCCTTGTGGGTGCATTTGTGCAATACGTTACACGCTTATTCCTTACGTTTAAGTATGAAAAGAACCTGAAGTATTTTGGTGCAGTCTGGGGGGGAATAGCCATTACGGCAATTACTTATTTTATCCTGATCAAAGGTGCAAAAGGAGCCTCATTCATGTCGGATGAGTTGAAAGAGAC
>JAUXBM010000043.1 GCA_030619415.1 Chlorobiota bacterium | reverse complement strand
TGGGTTGTGGTTGATGTGATAAACAGCTTTGGGGTTCTTTGCTGTACCTGCCTTAAGTACCACTTTGGAAACTTCTTCAGGTATCGAAATTTTTCCAATGTATTTTGGAACCGACTTTACAAAATTTTTGAATTCCGTTTTAAACAGACTGTTTTCATTAAAGTTTTTATAATGGATGGTATCATCCAGTATTTGTGTCTGCATGGCACCCGGACGGATAAGGATGCTTTTAATTCCTTTCAGGGAAAGCTCAATTTTTATGGCCTCAAAAACCGATTCAAGTGCCTGTTTAGAAACTGAGTAAGGTTGAAAAGGGGAGGGGACTTTGTAACTTTCGCTGCTGATTACAATAAGCCGTCCCGATGCTTTTGCCAACATTGGCAGGAAATATTTTGTAAGGTTCATGAGACCAAACACATTCACGTCAAATATTTTTTTAATTTTTTCAGCACCTGATTCTGAAACCGGAAAAAAATCAAAAATGCCGGCATTGCTGATCAGTGCATCAAGGTGGGTTATTTTCAGGTTAAGTTTTTCTGCACAGTGCTTCACATCGGACTCGGAGGTAACATTAAGAGGTAAAGCGAGGAAATCTTTTTTCCCTGAAAAGTCAGAAATCAATTCCGGATTAATACCAGTAGCAATAACATAGAAACCCGCCTGGTGATAGGATTCTGCGATTGCCCGGCCAAGACCACGTCCGGCACCGGTTATGAGGACAGTTTTTTTGATGGATTCTTGAATCGTTTTTCAAAAGTAGGAAAAAAGCAATGGATACAGTTTGGAGGCTACATACAGAACAGCCCCGTCCATAGAATCCACACTACTGTTTTAATGTAAAAATGGTATTGATGAAGCATTAATATTCGAAGCGTGGACGGCTTCGATCGGGTTAGTACACCACCGCCAGTAGCGTCCACGCTGCGGTTTATTAGCGCCAATTTAATAATATGCACACTCCGGCATAGAGCTTATTTTGAACGATATTAGATTAGGTTTGTGCAATGTTTGACGGTAAAATGTAGGTTTGTTTTCTTTATTTTCGCAAAAAAATTTAAACGATAAACCAAATAATTAGAAGCCAAATAAACCACCATGTCAAAAAACCTGTACATCGCTGCATCGGAGGCAGAAGCCGGAAAATCACTCATTGTATTGGGTATGATGGATTTTCTTTCGCGGCACATTACCCGGATTGGTTTTTTCCGTCCGATCGTCCGGTCGGGGAATGAGATGGACAATCATATCAGGTTAATTTATAAACGTTACAACCTCAATTTTGGGTATAAAGACATGTACGGTCTTACAAGTGATGAGATGAACCAGCTCATCAGAAATGGCGACAATGATTCAATCCATACCATCATTTTAAACAAATACAAGAACCTCGAAAATAACTGTGATTTTGTATTAATTGAAGGCAGTGATTTCAGGACACACCTCAGCAGTTACGAATTTGATTTTAACATCAGGGTAGCCAACAACCTGGGTGCAACCATTATGGCGGTAGTCAGTGGCCGGAATAAAAATATGGTCGAGGTGGTGGATGCTGTGCAGATAATGAAAGAAATTCTCGCCCAGGAAAAGTGCTCGCAGATTGGAACGATCGTAAACCGTGTTGACAAACAGGATGTTAAAGCAATCGAAGCTTTGTTGGAAAAAAATAAATCGGAAGATGAATTGGATTTTGTAATCCCCGAACAGGATGTGTTACAGAAAATAACCATCCGGCAGATCAGTGAAGCGCTCAGGGCAAAGCAATTATATGGCTATAAAGAGCATTTGAATTATGTGGTTACCAACATCATAATAGCCGCAATGGGCATTGATAATATGCTAAAATATTTGACCGAGGGATCGTTGATTATTGCCCCTGCCGACAGAATCGATGTCCTTGCTGCGCTTTCGCTGACATTAATCTCGGGCAGTTACCCGAAGATTTCAGGGATACTGCTTACCGGAAATTTTTCACCAAGCGATGAATACCTTCGGCTCCTGCAAGGCCTCAAAGACCTGCCAATTACCGTGATGAAAGTTGATACCGATACCTACACCACGGCGATGAATATCGACAAGATTGAGGCTGTGTTGATGCCTGAAAATGAACAGAAAATGGCAACTGCACTCGGCCTTTTTGAAATGTATGTAAACATTGAACAGCTCACCGAAAAGGTGGCAATTCAGCGTTCAGGGGCAGTTACGCCACTTATGTTTGAATATGAGTTGTTTGAGCGTGCCAGGTCGCAACGAAAACACATCGTTCTGCCCGAAGGTTTGGATGAACGGATATTGAAAGCAACCGATATTTTATCGCGAAGAAAAGTAGTTGATGTTACCCTGCTTGGGAATGAGGAAGAAATTCGAAAAAAGGCCTCATCTCTCCGCATAAACCTCGACAGTGTTTCTATAATAGACCCATACGATAACGACCTGCTGCCTGAATATGCCTCAGCGTATTATAAGCTTCGCAAACACAAAGGGGTAACCAAAGAAACGGCATTTGACCTGATGCATGACGTAAGCTACCTCGGGACAATGATGGTACATAAGGGCCACGCTGATGGAATGGTTTCGGGGGCTACCCATACAACACAACACACCATTCGCCCGGCATTTGAGTTTATCAAGACCAGGCCCGGTGTCTCAATCGTTTCCAGTTCATTCTTCATGTGTCTTGCAGATCGGGTGCTGGTGTATGGAGATTGTGCAGTGAACCCAAATCCGAATTCAGATGAGCTCGCTGACATAGCCATCAGCTCAGCAGATACCGCAGTTCAGTTTGGTGTGGAGCCAAGAATTGCCATGCTGTCCTATTCAACAGGAGAGTCGGGTAAAGGAACTGACGTTGAGAAAGTAAGGAAAGCGACTGAATTGGTTCGTGAGCGACGACCCGATCTTAAAACGGAAGGCCCCATTCAATATGATGCGGCCATCGATGCCACTGTTGCTCGTCAAAAGATGCCTGATAGCGAAGTGGCGGGAAAAGCCACTATTTTTATATTTCCTGACCTGAACACAGGTAACAATACATACAAAGCAGTACAGCGTTCAGCGAATGCAGTAGCGATCGGACCTGTCCTCCAGGGTTTAAACAAACCGGTAAACGACCTCAGCAGGGGGTGCCTGGTGAAGGATATTGTGAATACGGTTGTGATTACTGCTATTCAGGCTCAGGAAGAGTGAGTCACTTCTGCTCTTCCAGATTTTTAATCTGGAAGAAAAGGGACACGGATTTGTAATCCTTTGGAATGTTCATCAATAAAAGCGAAAAAAAATTAAGCAAGTGCTTTCGACCTTGCAGGTCACAACTGAACCCTATGCCCCGTACGGTATCCAGATATTTTTGATCTGGCTTGCTTTTCTCAGGAACAATTGTCCCTCACCTTGTTCATTATCGAACCAGTTCCTGTATTTTCCGTAATTCACCCAGCTTCTTTTCATATTGTCTGCCGAGAGAAATTCAACCTGCCTGCTTCCTTCTTTGGTTCCAAAATACCAGATACCATCCACATCATCGTGTTTGGCCAGCACATCGGTTAATTCTTCTTTTTTACCGGTTATAATATTGACCGTTCCGGCCGGAACATCAGAAGTGTCGAGTAACTGGTAAAAGTCAGTCGCCGATAAAGGGGACGTCTCAGAAGGTATGGCCACAACACTATTTCCCATGGCAATGGCCGGAATAACGAGTGAGATAAATCCGAGCAGTGGTGCTTCATCAGGACAAACAATGCCCATCACACCCAATGCTTCAGGCATAGCAAGTGTAACATTTCTGTAAATTGTGTGGTGAACATGGCCATCATATTTATCGGCCATTGCGGCATAAGTATAAATGCGTTCGATGGAGCGGTCCACTTCATTTTCGGCAGCATTTTTATCTACATCCAGAAGCTGAACAAGCCGGTTGGCAAATTCTTCTTTCCTGATGGCAAGGTTTTCAGCCAGGTAATAAAGCACTTGCGCCCTTGCATGGCCTGTCATACCCGGCCATTTCGAATTTGCATGGGCCGCCTCAACAGCGTTCCGAATATCCTTCCTGTTTCCTTCTGACACTTCACCAAGATAGGTTCCGGATGAACTTTTAATGATCGTGCTGTAACCACCATCAGGCCGGCATTGTTTTCCGCCGATATAGAGTTTTGCTGTCCGGTCAATTCCCGGTTCGCCAGCTTTGATTTCTTTCCGATTTACTGTTTTAACCGGAAAAGGTTTGTCGCTTAGATTATCATCAAGTTTTGGTCTGACATATTCATAAAGTCCTTCCAAACCGCCCTCTCGTCCAAAGCCGGATTCCTTGTATCCACCGAAGCCCGAAGCCGCATCAAATACGTTGGTACAATTGATCCAGACGGTTCCGGCCTTCACTTTCGGTGCAATATCCAGAGCAAGGTTGATATTCTCAGTCCAGATACTCGCGGCTAAACCATAACGTGTATTGTTGGCAAGTTTCACAGCCTCGGCATGCGTTCTGAAACTCATAGCAACCAGTACCGGCCCGAAAATTTCTTCCTGAACGATTGTTGCTGAAGGGCTGACATCCGTGAACAGGGTAGGAGGGTAAAAATACCCATCCTCCGGTAATTTTGAGTCGGGCTGGAAGCAACTTCCCCCTTCGTCAATACCCAGTTTCACCAGTTCGTCAATGGTTTTAATCTGTACCGTTGATACAATAGCACCAACATCAGTAGATTTATCGAGTGGGCTGCCAATGCGTAATTTTTCCATTCTGGCTTTAACCTTGGCATAAAAATTTTCGGCTATACTCTCCTGCACCAACAATCGTGAACCGGCACAACATACCTGCCCCTGGTTAAACCAGATGGCATCCACGAGTCCCTCAACAGCACTGTCGATGTCGGTATCCTCAAAAACAATGTAAGGCGATTTTCCGCCCAGTTCGAGCGATATTTTCTTGCCGGAACCCGCAGTTGCTTTCCTGATTCCCCTTCCGATCTCAGTTGAACCTGTAAATGCTATTTTGTTAACACCGGGATGATTGACCAGAGCAGATCCTATTATGCCACCCGCTCCGGTGATCACATTCAAAACCCCCGGAGGTAACCCGGCTTGTTCACAGATCTCGGCGAACAACAGGGCGGTAAGCGAAGTGTAGGCGGCAGGTTTCAGGACAACAGTATTTCCGGCTGCAAGGGCAGGAGCAACCTTCCACGAAAGCATCAGCAGCGGGAAATTCCAGGGAATGATCTGGCCAACCACGCCTACTGCTTTATAATCCTTCATTTCTGTATCCATCAACTGTGCCCAGCCTGCATGGTGGTAAAAATGACGGGCCACAAGCGGGACATCAATATCCCTCGACTCCCGAATAGGCTTTCCATTATCCATCGACTCTAACACGGCCAGCAGCCGTGCATGTTTTTGAACATGGCGGGCAATGGCATACAAATATTTGCTGCGGTTGTGTGCGCCGATGGTTTGCCAGCTATCGAAAGCTTTCGAAGCAGCATCAACAGCTTTGTCAACATCTTTTGGCCCTGCCTTTGCAACTTTCGCCAGGATGGTTTTATCAGCTGGGTTTTCGCTGGTAAAATACTTTTTCGATAGCGGTGCCTGCCATTTGCCATCAATAAACAGGTTAAACTTGTGTTGATGTTGTTTCAACCATTCAAATGCAGCAGAAGCATTTTCAGGTGCCGGACCATATTCTATGGTGTCGAATATTTTTTTGATTTCCATTTTGTTATTTGATTTACTATCCCATTGGATGCCGGAACGATGCCGAATACCTGCCGGTTAAATAATGTTCAAGTTGCCTTTCGATGTCTCCGAGCAAACCGCTGGCGCCAAAGCGAAACAATTCCGGGTTTAACCAATCGTTTCCCAATTCTTCATTAATCAGGATCAGCCACTCCAGCGCTTGCTTCGCTTTCCGGATTCCGCCGGCCGGTTTAAATCCTACTTTAAATCCTGTTCTTTCATAATATTCGCGAATGGCACGTATCATAACCAGGCTTACGGGCAGTGTCGCATTTGTTGACTCCATCCCTGTGCTTGTTTTGATGAAGTCGGCACCGGCCATCATACATACCTGGCCGGCTTTTGCAACTTGGGTCAATGTAGAAAGTTCTCCTGTTGCCAGGATGGTTTTCATGTGTGCCTCACCACAGGCCTTCCGGTATTTGGAGACTTCATCGTAAAGCGCTTTCCAATTGCCTGTTAATACTTGTGCCCTGCTGATGACGATGTCAATTTCAGAAGCGCCGGCAGCAACGGATAATTCTACTTGTTTTATCTTCTGTTCAAGGCTCACCTGTCCGGCAGGAAAACCGGTAGATACAGCAGCAATTGGGATATTGGTTCCTTCCAGCGCTTTTTTCGCTACAGGAATCAGGTTGTGGTAAACACAGACTGCCCCGGTATGTAAATTTACATCGGCCATACCCAGTTCCCTGAGCAAATCGCGGCGAACCGGGTATCGGGCTTTAGCACAAAGACGTTGCACATTTCCAGGTGTATCATCTCCCGCAAGGGTAGTTAAATCGATACAACTTACGGCCTTTAAAAGCCACGCTGCCTGCCATTCTTTTTTAACCGATCGGCGGGTACCAATTGTGGCCACTCTTCTTTCGACGGCGCTCCGGTTTACCCGGATATCTTTGATCAGGTCCGGTTCAAAGGGAATGCCGTCGTTTCTGGGGTGTGACATATTTTCTTTTGTTTTCAATGATCGTTTTGCCATGGAGTTATATATCTGACTGTGGGCCAATGTTAATTCAATGCAATTATACAGCAAACAGGGCAATTATTGCAAAATAATATCTGCATCAATATCGAGTTGTTTATGAACTTTTTTTGCCATTTGCAGCGTAAGCTCTCTTTTTCCTCTTATGTATTCACTTATCCGGCTTGTGGTTGTCCCTAATAATTCCGCCAAATCTTTTTGTTTCAGTCCCTGCTCCTGCATTCTCAGCTTAATCATATCAATTAACGAAGGTATAGCAACCGGTAAATATTTTTCTTCATAGTCAGCTACTAAATCCGAAATAGTTTCTAACTCAATAAAATCGGGGTCGTTGGATGGTGTACTGTTGCCTACTATCTTAAGGAGTTCTTCTATTCTTAAAAGATATTGCTTGTATATTTTTTCAGTTATCATGATTGCAGTTTTAAATTGTTTTACAATCTATTTTATCATACTCGGAATGCGTACCAATAAACCGGATATACACTTTTTGAGAGGCGAATATTATAATCGCAACCAAGCTGTAATAATTTCCTTTTATATTAAAAACGAAACGGCTATTACCTACATAATCTACTGAAGTAAAGGTGTTTTTAATATCGATTAGACTTTCCCATTCTGCTTTTCTTATTTTATAGTACCACTCTTCCAACGCTGTTTTAGTAGATGGATTGGCTTCTGTATATTCCTTTATCCTACTAAACGTTACGATTCGCATAGCGCAAAGATACTAAAAAAGTTACATTATATGGAATATTTATAATGATTTGGAAAAAAACAGGGAGAATCCCTGATGCTGTTTATATACCCTTGACATAGCGGCTGGAACAAATATCTTTGCTACGCGGGGCAAGGGATGTAAATAAAATAAACCTTGCCTGGAGTGGTAGGTTTTTTTGATTTGTGGATGTTGGATTATTTTTTAAATTACGTGATTGTATGAAAAGAGGATGAGTAAAGAGCCCAAGTCCTGCTTGCACATGGGCTGGGCTGGAAGACTTGAGCCAGCGGGGTGAGTTTATTTGATTGTCCGGCGGCTGGACGACTTAATAAATTACCTTGATAACCCAAACAAGGACGCATCGCCTCCATCAGTAGCCGAACCAACCCCCGGTGGTACTTTGCTATTGTTCTAATACCGCCGCCGCCTGAGGGCAAAATAATATCTTTCATTAACCGTTTCATAAAAAAAGCCCGGAGTGTTAATAATCCCGGGCTGTTTGAAGTTCTACTTTAGAATATCATACCAGAATTTGTTTGCGTATTCGCAAAATTTGTAACTTGCTTCGATTAACCACTACATAAGAATTATGGAGAAATCTTGGGAAAAGTATATCAAACTGATTCCTGTTATTTATGGCGTTATAGTTATTATTAGTTTTATAAAAATTCACATATTTTACTTATTTTTCAATTTAAATATTAGTGAATATCTACAGTTATCAGAATTGTTAGTTTTGTTTCTGGACGACTTATTACTTCACGCATTAAGTATTTTACTAATCATTGTCGTCGTTGCTCCATTTCTTAAATATATCAATAAAAAAGAAATTAATAAAAAAGATAAGGGGAGTAATATTGGTACAGAAGATTTGATAAAAGAACAGTATAAAAAAGAAATTAATAAAAAAGATGAGGGGAGTAATATTGGTATAGAAGATTTGATAAAAGAACAGTATAGAGCGATAAGAAAATCCACCCTCATTTCAATATCAGTTACAATTTTAGTTTCTTCAATCATTTTCCTTCTTGTTTCTTTTATATCCCTCAAAAAAGAATGGTATCTTCCTCCTGTCGTATCTACTGTTACATTTATTTTATATGCAATTCTTATATTTTATTTAATGATGGGTATATCAAATCCAATCAAGGATAACTTTATTGTGTGGATTATTCTATATTTCGCAGCCGTTTTAACATTCATAATACCTAAAACAGTATCAGAAGCTATTTCTAAAAAACACAATTTTAACTACTCGAATAATGAAATTGAATACAAAAAAGATACTATTAGGTCAGATTCTGTTCAATTCTTCATTGGCAAGACAGCAAATTACATTTTCTACTACAACAAAGAAAAACACCAGACTACTGCATTTCCCTTAAAAGACGTTGGGTATATCAAGTAATATGGTGCTCCTTTATTGGTTGCTATCCTATTTTCCTGAGGGTAAATTCTACCGGTTTCCGAGTGGGCTTTCTGAAAAGGTCGTTTAGTTTATCCATGGCCTCGTCCTTTTCCTCCGGCAGCATATTGGTATAAATCATCGTTGTTGCTATATCAGAATGTCCTATCAATTCTTTAATCTCAACAATGTCCGCTCCGCTTTTCCTGAGTAGGTTTACAAATGTGTGCCTCCCGAGGTGGTACTTCTGGTTGCCGAGCTCCATGGTGTCGATACCGGCTTCGTTAAACCAGTCTGTTAGTACTGCGTATCCCCGGTGGTAGTCTATACCGAAAAGCTTTGAAGTTGTCCTCAGGTGGCCGATTTCCATTCGATAGGGCTATTGCTGGTTTCCTCATACATTTTTGAAAGATCAAAATCTAGCATTACCTTTTGTCCTCTTATTTCATAAATTTTCTTTTCAATTCTTTGTAACTGCATTATTTATTGCTTCCTTTAAATTTACACCATAAGTGATACACCCTTCAAGACCTGGAACAAATAGCGTAAAGCCACCTTAGGTTCTTCACAATTTTAAATTTCATAAAAATTTATCCTTCATAAAGTAAAGCAAAGTTACCTATTGGTTTACTTTCCGATACAGAATTTTGAAAAAATGGTACCTAGCAGTTCATCCGTGGTTACATCACCGGTGATCGTTCCAAGATGGTGTAAAGCCTGCCGGATATCGATCGCGATCAGGTCGGTGGGGAGGTTTCCTTCAAATCCATGTTCAACCTGGTTAATTGCATCAAGTGCATTTTGTAAGGCTTCGTGATGCCTCGAATTACTCACGAT
>JAUXBM010000091.1 GCA_030619415.1 Chlorobiota bacterium | reverse complement strand
TCTCATCGCTTTGGCAATGCGCTGCTGACCGCTGTGCTGTTTGGTGGAATTAAGTTCTGATGAAAAGTGATCGTCAAATGACTGAACGATTTCATTGATCATGGCTGAAGCCATAACCGACCAGTTAATCAATTGTTTTGACAGGATGGTGTTTACGACACCGATACCTGACATCACCGAAGTGCCATTTATTAGTCCAAGACCTTCCCGGAGGTGTATTTTTAGTGGTTCGATATGGAGTTTGTCAAAAACAACCTTTGTTGGCATCCTTTCACCTTTATAGAACACTTCCCCTTCACCGATTAAAACCAGGGCAATGTGAGAGAGTTGTATTAAATCGCCGCTGGCACCTACGCCGCCATGTTCGGGGATGTAAGGAGTTACGTCGTTATTTATTAGTTGTTTAAGTACGTTTATCGTGTCGGGATGAACACCTGAGTAGCCAAGTGATAAGCTTTTAAGTCTCGAGATCATTGCTGCTTTAACGTAAAGCGGATCAAGGGCATTGCCACTACCGGCAGCATGACTTCTGATCAGGTTGTATTGTAGTTTTATCTGATCTTCAGGGTCGATACGGTATTGAGCCATCGGCCCCAGGCCGGTATTCACACCATAAATCACCTTGTTTACAGAGAATGATTCCAAAAACACATGACATTGCCCAACGAGCTCCATGGTTTCAGGAGCAATATCAATTTTCTCCTGTTCGAAAAGAATCCGGTTATAGTCGCTAAGTACTAATCTATCCTTCGAAATTGTAACCATTCTTCAATAAGTTCGTGTCCTGATAAAAATTTAATTGAGCTGCAAATTTACAACAATGGATTAAATACCAATTCTATCCATGCATTGATTGTTAACAGCCCTGATAAATTAATTTTTCAATAATTATTGTTGATTTAAGTCAACTGGTTATAAACAGGATTTGCGTACAACTTTAAGAAAAGATTTTTTACAACCTCATCGTCTGACTTTATCGTGTCGAGTGCATTCTGCAACCGCTCATTGAATTTCTTCCGGCAGGTTTCATCATAATGCGCTTTGAATTTATCGCTGTTGTTCAACAAGTCGTAAGCATAGTAATTGCTTGGCCAGAGTTTATAATTCGCATGTATATGCTTATCAACTAAAGAGGCAACCTGCTGAATTATTTCGTTTGGTCGCAATGAAGAATCAATGCGATCCAATTCATCTTTTAAGGGTTTACCGGTATGAACATGGATTCTGCCTTTTTCAGAAACAACACCACCAATAATACTACGTAAGTCTTCATTTTCATCTTTAACATATGCATTTTCGGCCGACATTAATAATTCCCTCACTTTCATGGTGTCGCATGGTTCCCATTCATACGATATCGATACAGGTATTATTTGTAGTTCTTTAAGCGATTTTAAAATATCCTTCCTTCCAAGCAAACAAAGCATTTTAAGGACACCGACATCGGTTGTGTCAGTTCCGTCTTTTGACCTGCCTTTGCGTTGAGCAATCCAAACACTCTGCTTTTCTTCAGCAACCGTCTGCCGGATATAAGCTGACAGCATCTGCGAATTCCGAAGCATTTCTTTAGGGCTGCCTTCCCTGAAAACAGTGATCATTCTGTTCACCTTTCCAAGATCAACAACAAACGGGGATACCATCAGGTTATCGCCCCAGGTTATTTTGCAGGTATCGTACCCGTGTTCAAAAAGCTGCTGTGCAAGGATATACGAGTCGAGAACAATGTCTCTGTGGTTGGCGATAAAAACATGCCCATTATCCTTCAATACATTTTCCATCCCTGAATCGGTTATCTCACCGGCTGTCTTGCCAAGTATAGCCCTGATAACCGGGAGCATGAACTTTCGTTGGAAATCGTACCTGCTTTTTGAGCTTAGGATATTGTTTTTTACCTCCTGATGCTGTTCATCGGGAAAAAGGTATTTCAGCAAGTTATCAAATTGCGGATCTTCCACAATCCGTTTCAGGGCTGCAGGAATTTCATCCTCATAGTAAGGCCTGATGGGATCGAAATTATACTCGCTCATTATTGGGGAAATGATGCATAAAAGTAAAGAATATTTTTTTGACCAAAGCTAAAAATTAATATTGATAACACAAATGGTTTAAAATGTGGTTATTTGAGGAAAGTATTGATAATATTGTCAACACCAATTCTCTCTGCTTCCGCTTTATAGTTGCGAACAATGCGGTGTCTTAAAATCGGCAATGCCACTGCATTCACATCCTCAATATCCGGAGAATATTTTCCGTTGATCGCGGCATGGGTTTTGGCACCAATTATCAGGTATTGAGACGCTCGTGGGCCTGCTCCCCAGTTTAAATATTTGTTTGCCCACTCATGGCCATCCGGCGTTCCCGGCCTGGTTTTAGACACAAGATTAACGGCATATTCCATTACATTGTCAGCAACCGGTATTTTGCGAAGTAACTCCTGGTAGAACAATATTTCTTTGACGCTAAGTATCTTGTTAACTGTGTCGGATTCACCTGATGTTGTTCGTTTTACGATATCCATTTCTTCCTCGAAAGAGGGGTAATCGAGTATCAGGTTAAACATAAAACGGTCGAGCTGTGCTTCCGGAAGGGGATAGGTGCCTTCCTGTTCGATCGGGTTCTGTGTGGCTAACACAAAGAATGGAGCATCAAGTTTATAGGTTTCGCCAGCTACGGTGACGGCTTTTTCCTGCATGGCTTCCAACAAAGCCGATTGTGTTTTAGGAGGTGTTCGGTTAATTTCATCAGCCAGAATGATATTGGCAAATGCCGGGCCTTTGATGAATTTAAAATGCCGGGTCTCGTCGAGGATTTCTGTGCCGATGATATCGGACGGCATCAAGTCAGGCGTGAACTGGATACGGCTAAAACTAAGACCAAGAACCTGGCCAATGGTGTTGACCAATAAAGTTTTGGCCAAGCCGGGAACACCAACCAACAACACATGACCCTGGCTGAAAATAGAAATGAGGGTACGCATGACAATTTCGTCTTGTCCTACTATCACTTTCGCAATTTCGTTCCTGAGCTGATGGTATTTCTCCACAAATGCATCAACTGCTTCTACATCCGACTTAAAATTCATATATTGTAATTAAGTTATTATAAAGCTGTTATTACATATCCTGATATCGAACTCAGGTTAGTAATAAGACTTATCGGGCATTCCATTCATGAGCGAATACGCAATTTTGATAATCTTCTATAATCCTCACGTATGTTTCTTTAGCCATCGAATTTATCCAATCATCAATCGTTTCCCTCTTTTTCTGTTGCAAGGCCCATTCCTGGATTCGCGAATAATCTTCTTTTAAATTAGCCTTATGAGGTTTTGTTTTTTTCTTGAGAAGCAATATGCGATAAGCGTCTTTATTGTCTTCTGTTTTCATTGGTACAGGATTGGATAATTCACCAACTTTCATTTTTTCGATAACGAAAGATACCTGCGCATCCAGTTGCTCTGCCTCATAAGTTGTGCTACCGGTGTACGGGTTTAACAGCAAACCTCCGCTATTTTTATTGTCTCCATCAGAGAATGCCTCAACCGCGTATTCAAACGTAATGGAGTCGGCCCTGATAAGTTGGGCAATACTGTCGAGTTCATTTTTCGCTTTTAACAGATCAGAAGGCGATACTTTTGGTGCGAGCAGTATATGCCTGACATTTACAAAATCCCCTTTTCTTTCAATCATTTGCAAAATATGATATCCGGCTTCAGTTTCAACAAGATTAGAAACTTCGCCTTCCTTCAACTTAAAGGCAATCGCTTCAAATTCGGGATACAATTGCCCCCGACCATAAAAACCAAGTTCGCCGCCTTTTTTTGCTGAACCGGGATCCTGGGAATACAAAATAGCAAGGGTTGAAAAATTCTCCCCATCCAATACCCTTTTTCGCAGATCAAGCAATTGTTCTTTAACCCTTAGCTTTTCTTCGACATTAATGGGTGGTTTTTTGACAATTTGAGCAATCACATATTCAGTTACTATCAAAGGAATACTATCGCTGGGCATCGTACGGTAGAATGACCTGATTTCAGAAGGTGTTACAGTTACACCTGCTACGATGCCTTGCTGAACCTGCTGTGCCAATAGCTGTTCACCAATTATATCGTGTAATTCCATTCTGATTTCAACCATCGTTTTGCCATAGTATTCCTCCAGTTTTTCCTGAGACCCAAATTGTCCGATAAACATCTGGATTCGACGGTCTATTTCTGAATCAACTTGTATATCACTTATTTCAATACTGTCGTATTCAGCCTGGGTGACCATTAATTTCTGATAAAGGATATCTTCAAGGATCATGCATCTCTTTTCAGAAGGGCTTCCACTCAAACCGCCCTGCATTTTATAATTGATATACTGATTTTCAATATCCGATTCCAATATAATTCCCTTCCCAACTACAGCAACAACCTGGTCAATCACCTGTTCTTCCTGAGCAAAGCCAATGGCCGAAAGCATGAGCATAACCATTAGTATGGTCATTTTTATGCCGGCATTGGACCAATGCTTTGACGTAAAATCTATCCTCCTGTTAATCATTATAGTAAACCTCAAAGTCCTTAAATTGGATCGCATTTTTATAAATATCTTGTCTCACTTTTTTTATCAACTGCATCTTCCTCCTGTTAATGATGATATTGCGAATATCAGCCCTTTTAAAATCCAATGGCGAAGTGTCGTCCTTTATTTTAAAGTCGACAAAATTAACCAGATAAACATAATACTCATCTGACAATTGAATAAATCGGCTCCCTTTCAGGAATAACTCCTGGTTATAGGTTTCGATGGGAATCACTTTGGTAAGCTCATCAAACCTGAACCAGTAGGTAGTATCTAAGAAATACGACCTTGAATATTGGCTGCCGAGAACTTCCAGTGAATCAAGTTTCAGCGAATCAGGTAAAGCAAAGAATTCGATAAACTTTTCTTCTATTTCAGATTCCTTATCTAAAATCACATACAAAACCTTGGCAATATTTTCTTTAAGTTCAAAATCATCAAGATGGTCAATGTAATATTGTTCAATCTCTTCATCAGAAGTAATGGTATCGAGCATTTGACGAATGAGTTCTGTTTCGTAATAATAAATGATCAACGAATTTTTGTAATTTTCTAGTTGCTCATCAAAATCAAGCTGCTGAATAGTCAGGTTTTTTTTGGCCTGGTGAACCATTAATTGGGTTTTTACCCAATTGTCGGTAAAATTTTTAACAAGGGTGATGCTGTCTCGAGGTGAAGCGTTGGGAGGTACGAGGCTTTCAATATCAGCTTCATACAAATATGCGTCATGCACCCTGGCAAGAACAGTGCCTTTGTCGTTGTCCATGCCGGGCCAGCACCCTGAAATAAACAGGACAAAAATTAAGAAAACAAAAATTTTATTCAATCGTTACTTTTCTAATTTACAGTCGTCAGCTGTTGAAGTACTTCATTGTTGATAACAACGGGATACTTGGCTATTAATTGCTCAATCCATTCTACCTCAAGGTATTCCTGATAATCGGCGGTAGCAATGCCCCTGGCTTCATTCAGTTCTTTTGGTGTCGGTTGCATCACTTCCTTGATTTTTACGATGACCACGAGGTCTTCTACATCGGAAGTCAATTCAACAATGTTGCCGGCAGTCCATTCAACTTCATCAATGTATTTGTTGTCGTTTCTTTCAAATTTTCCCGGAATGATCTTCACTGAATTGATGCTGTCTTTTTCAATTGCAGCGGCAATATCCCCGTCGCCGGGAAACATATCGATGAAGACTTTTACCTGTTCTGCATCTTCCTTTTTCCTGATTTCGAAGATGGTAGCATCCACCCGCTCACCCCACTGATAAGTCTCGTTATTGGAGGTAAAGTAATTTTCAAGACCGGTCGTATCTTTTACAGCTTTGCTCCAAACCTTTTCATCGGTAAGATTAAATAAAAGGATACCATCATGGTATTCTTTCATCAGTATTCTAAATTCAGGATATTTCTCTTCCAACCTGGCATTTTCATAGTCAAAGCAAACGGTATTCCCAAATTGTTGAAACAGTTGTTCCAGATAAACATCCTTATCGATATTGGGGTTTCTTTTTTGATTCGCTTCTATAAAAAGTGCAAAATCAGTTTGCGAATGCTTTTCCTTTCCAATTTTAAGAATCGTTTTGTTCATGCCTGCAAGGCTGTCGGCTACGAAAGCCATGTTCAGTACAGCAGTGTCAATTTTAGCAAATACTGCTGACTTGGCTTTTTCGTTGACACTAAATCCGTTTTCAAGTTTGATCCGCTGAATGACTGATTCCTCACTTTTATGTGTCCGGTTGTCCTTTTGAAGGCGTTCCTTCAAACCTGTCTCTTCTTCCTCAAAAGTACCTGGCCTATCACGGCTGATCAGTTTAACAATGTGAAATCCATACATGGTTTTTACCGGTTCTGATATTCCGTTTGGCTCAAGCTGATCAGCTACAATAACAAACTCGGGAACAATCCTGTTGCAGGTAAATTTTGAAAGCTTGCCGCCATTCCTGGCAGATCCTTTATCGTCGGAGTATTGAATAACAGCATCTTCAAACGACATGCCTTCCTGTATCTTCTTATAAATATTATCGATTTTTTCCTGGACATCGGCAACATCTTCTTCGGGTGCATCAGGCCTGAGACCAACATATATATGAGCCACCACAGCGGTGCCAAGGGCTTCCTTTTTATCGTTCACCTTAACAAGGTGATATCCGTATTTGGTGCGGTATGGTTGTGATATTTCACCCACAGGTGTTTCGTAGGCAGCATTTTCGAAAGGATATACCATGTTAAAAACTGTAAAATAACCAAGATCGCCTTTATTGCCGGCTTTAAATCGCTGCTTTCCAGGAATTTCTTCGCGGTCCCTGGCTGATTGATCTTCTGAATACTCAACCGCTGCATCCGCAAAGTCTTTACCGCTCATAACCTCTTCCCTGATTTGAACAATTTTTTCATAGGCTGCCAATGTATCTTCAGGACGTGCATTCGGATCGACCATAATCAGGATGTGGCTGGCACGTATATCGATCAGTTTTCTTTCGTAGGCCTCCTGCAACAATGCCTCGTTTACACTTTCATCAATAAAATAAGGCTTTGCCAATTGTTCGCGATAACCATCAAGTTCCTTTTTAAAATCACTCGCTGTATCCATCTTTA
>JAUXBM010000044.1 GCA_030619415.1 Chlorobiota bacterium | reverse complement strand
TTCTTCGGGTTTGCCGCAAATGGAGTGGGTGAACTCCAGTCCTTTGGTTTTAACCTTGTGCATTCCCATGGCAATAAACAGGTAGTCGTACGAAAGCGTTTCTCCCGAAAGGGTAACCGTATTTTTATCGACATCTATTTGAGTTACCGCATCGACAATTACGTCAAAGCCATGTTTTTTCTGCAAAACCGACAATTTAATCAGAACATCATCGAACGATTTTTTCTTTGTCGGAACCCAGATAGAAATAGGATAAACAAAAAGATAATCCCTGTCCGAAATCAAAGTGACCTTGTAGCCATATTTTCTTAACCGGATAGCTGCTTCAACCCCGGCAAAACCACCACCAAGCACAATAAATTTTTTCATATAGTATTATATTTTAAAAATATCCAGGAACGAAGAATCAATTTTTGTATCTACAATTCCTTCTTCCAGCAAGATATTAAAATAGTCCGAGACTTTTTCAATTAACTTATCACCATCAACATATTCAAACTTAACTCTATCGAGAAAAAGCTCAATACTTTCAACGGGCTGACGCATCATATCGAATGATAATTTCGCAGAATCTTTTCTGTTGTTGTTCACCCAATTTATTGCTTCTTTTAGTTCGTCAAGAAACACTTGTGTTAATTCGGGATACATTCTGACAAATTCACCTTTAAGCACAATACCTGCATTGGGGAAACTTCCAAAACCTTTATTGATGTCATTCCAAATTTCATTGTACGAAATGATTGAAATGTCGATGCCTGTTTTTTGCATGGTTTTTATCGCATAGCTCGCTTCCGGTTCGCGCAGAATCACAGTATCAGCGCGTCCTTTTATAAAATCCATGAATATTTCTTCAGGCCTCCCAAAGGGTTTTCCGTAAACAAAGCTAAAGTTATCCACATTTAGTCCTTTGGCTTTAATTAAATACTTGGTAATTTTTGCCGGAGGTGCTTCTTCAAACAGCGGTGTCCGAATTTCTTTCCCTTTTATGTCTTCCAGGTTGCTGGCAGCATAACCCCTTGTTAAAATGTAAAAATTGTCCCAAACAAATAAGGCAGGAATTTTAATATCGCTGTCTTTAAGTTTAGCAGAGGTAATCAGGGCAGAAAAACTAATATCAGCTTTCCCGTTAACAATCCAGCTCAGGTGTTTTTCAGTTTCTTCCCAAACCTTAAGTTTTTTGATATTGATTGATTTGCGAATTTTTTCCGATTGTAACAATCTCATCATCACAGGGTAGGCCACCGGTGTAGCTGATTGTATAACAACCGAAGGTTTATCCGTATCGGTTTCGCTTTGTTCGATCTCAGAAATCTTTTTATGAAAATACACCCATATCTCGTTTGGGGCTTTTTGATCGGTAAAACTTTCGTAGCCCATTTCATGAAGCATATTGATCATGGGAAACGGTTCAAACCTTTGTATTAAGATAAAGCCACTATCTTCCTCAATTTCGTATGCTTTTTTAATAATGATGTCGAAAGGATCAGTTTGCATTGTCCTGACATCCAATACTTCAAAGTTCTCTTTTCGGTCTTTCCAGTCAATTTCATTTTCAATCGGTTTTGGGTTAAATATTGAAACCCGGTATTCCCTGTTTTTCTCAATATTTAATTTCAAACTCAGGCCAACCACTGTTTTAATTAATGCGAGCGGTTTTTCAACCGAGATGATTACCAGGTTTTCCTGCGGATTGAGGGTAGATACTTTACCGATAACTTCCGTAATGACATCATCATTATAAATATATCGCTCGTTGTTTTCTTCCCATGATATTTCTTCTCCAACAATTTCATTATCCTCCTTATTCCCAGAAATGCACTCCGGCATTTTAGCGATTAATTTGTCTTCAATTCCTAATGCGTGATTCAGTGTATGAAGTATTTCGCAAACCGATAAACCAGATAACCTTGCAGCATCCTTAAAAGTTGCAAACCGGGCTACTGTATTATACAGAGCCGGGTTTTGCAGTTTCTTGAATTTCGGTGAAAGACCAGTGAGGATGGGCTTTAACTGTGGAAAAGTATCTAAAGTTGATTTGATAATGGAATTTGAAAGGATGGGTTCAATATTATTAACCGTTATGCGTGAAATTTCTTTTACAGAAATCGCCTCAACCGGGCATACTTCTATTGCTTCATTACATGCTGACTCTTCCTCTTTACTATCAGGTTGTTTTTTAAGGAAAGCAATATTATTATCATTGATGTCAAAATTTGATTCCGCAACATCAACACATGCCCTGCAGCCTATACATTCGTCGGATACTTCAAATTGCTTCAGCTCCATGATTAAAGCTTTTTTAAGGTATCTCCTTTAAAAGCTTCATAAGCTTCTTTAACAGTCATCTCTCCTGCACCGATGAAGATTTTAACACCTGTTTTTTCAAGTACTGTCGCTGCATTGCCACCTGGACCATTTCCGGTAATCAAAATATTTGGGCTAAACTCAAATAATTTTTGGGCAGTTTTGGGTCCTGCACCGTGGGCATCATTGGCTGAATCGCGGTTATCGTAATGCGATAATTCGTCTTTCTCATCGTCATAAATAAGGAAATATTCTGTCCTTCCAAATCTTGGGTCCATTGCTGAACTCCAGTTTGTTCCTTTTGTTGTGAATGCTATTTTCATGTTTTATTATTTTAATGTAATTCATAAGCCTGTACAAACTGACGGGTTAACCCGTCAGTTTACAGACCTTTTGATTTTATTCCAACTATCTGTAATTAGATCTTTCAAATGGTTATCCGAATATTCTACAATGGTTTGCCCATTGGTCATTGCTCTGGTAAAATCCTCATCGTAGGGGAGATTGGCAATGTGTACAATGTTTTCCTTTTTCAGAAACTCTACAATTTCGGCAGTTACTTTTTTGTTGATGTCATATTTGTTGATGATACAGCCGGCTTTGATATTGAACTTTTTCACCAGTTCATAAACACGCTTCAAATCATGGTAACCAGAAACTGAAGGCTCGGTAACCAAAACCACAAAGCTGGCTCCCGACAGTGATGAAACCACCGGGCAGCCTACCCCGGGTGAGCCATCTACAATGGCAATATCTTTGCGCTCTTCTTCGGCGATATCTTTAGCCTCGCTTTTAACCTTTGCAACCAGTTTTCCCGAATTATCAGCACCGATACCCAGTTTTGCATGTACCATCATACTGCCGGTTTTGATATTAGAGATATACCATTTCCCAACATTCAAATCTTTATTGGTAATGGCATCTATAGGACAAACCCGTGCACAATAACCACAACCTTCGCAGCTTAAAGGATCAACAATGTATTTACCCTTTATGATAGGTATTGCATCAAAACGGCAAACCTCTTTACATTTTCCGCACTGAATACAATCGTATTGATTGATGTGGGCCAACTCACCGCTGTAAAAATCATCTTCATCGGCAAAATCCGGTTGCATGAGCAGGTGCATATCAGCTGCATCCACATCGCAATCTGCAACAATTACATCTTTACCACCAAGGTAGGCGAACGATGCCGTGAGGGATGTTTTGCCGGTTCCTCCTTTTCCTGATATGACTACGATTTCTTTCATTTCACGACCTCCTTCATTTTACCCATGATGAGGTCTTTCATTTTTTCCAGTTCTGCCCTGACTTCGGGAATTTCTTTATAAATCAATCTACCCTGTGAATACAATTCAGCAATCCTGCGGCTGTTCGGTATTTTTGCAAGCACCTTAATTTGCTCTTCATTACAATACGCCAACACATCATCGTTGCCAATTCCGAAGCGATTGATCACAACGCCAAATTCTTTTTTCAATTCCTTCATGGTTTCAACGGCCAGTTTAAGGTCGTGTAATCCAAATGGAGTGGGTTCGGTAACCAGGATAATATAATCGGCATCTTTGGTGGCTTCAATCACCGGACAGGAAGTTCCCGGCGGCGAATCAAATATCCTGATGAAATTATCATCAAATTGCTGATCAATGTATTTGTGGGTTTGTTTAATTAATGGTACTGCCTGTTCTTCACCAATATCCAATCTGCTTTCAACAAAATTCAGATTTCCATTTCGAAAATGCTTTAGTACTCCCATCTTTTTGGGAATCATGGGTAGGGAAGATGTAGGGCAAAGTTCAGAACATGCGTAACATCCATGACACAATTCAGGGAAAACCATGATCATTTCACCCAACTGGATCACGGCATGGAAATTACAAACCTTCTGACAGTTTCCACACAAAATACATTCATCTGCTGACCACTCGGGAACCATTTTAAATTTGTCCTTTTCCCGAACAAGATCAGCTTCGATGAACAAACCTGAGTTGGGTTCTTCCACGTCCAGATCGGTCAAAACAACTTCATGTTCTTCAGCAAGAAAACTGGCCAGGTTAGTTGACAGGGTTGTTTTGCCCGTCCCGCCTTTTCCGCTTGCAATGGCGATTTTCATTTAGCTATTGAGTCTTGTATCCTTAAACAATTTGAGTGTTTCTTCAAAAGACCTCTTGGCTAAATAAACACAATCAATCTTGGTTTCAGGCACACCCCCAAGATGCCCGATTATATTTTCTTCACTTATTTTCTCTGCTTCCATTATACTTCTCCCTTTCACTATTTCCATAAGTGCTGAACCCGCCGAAAAAGCACCAGCACATCCTGTTGCTTCAAATTTTGCCCCGGTTATTATATCAGAATCAATTTTTAGATAAATTTTCATAGTATCACCACAATGTCCCGTATAAGAAAAAGAAACACTGGGATTTTCTATTTTACCAACATTTGTTTTTTTCGTGTAGTATTCAATCGCCCTTTGTGAAAAACCAGATTTTTTTAGTAGTTCATTCATTTTTATTAAATCTCAGATCTTCGGAGCAAAAATTTCTCTTCAATACTGCAATAGCAGGCTCATATTAAATCCATTTTAATGGTCACACAGGTTATCACCACTTTTAAGTTGATCATTTAAATATTGTTCCACCAGTTTCTCAGGGTTTTCTGAATTGATTCCCATAAAAACCTCAATATTATTCTGGGAAAAAATTTCCTGGGCTTTCATTCCCATACCTCCTGAGATAATTGTGCTTACACCCTTTCCCGCCAAAAACCTGGGATAAGTTCCGGGCTGATGAACAGGGGGCCTGAGGTATTCAATATTTAAGATATTTTGATTTTCTGTTTCAATCACTGCAAACTGTTCACAATGACCGAAATGGGCACACAGTTTTTCATTAATTGTTGGTACGGCAAATAATTTCTTCATTTTTAAAATTTAAAGTTTGATATCATGCAATGATTAATTCTTCTCAAAAGGATCCCAAACAACCAAAATCAAAGCGCCTGTTTTCGATTCAAACGGTCCATGCTCCTCATGCGAAAAATAAATCTGGTATGTACCTTTCGAATATGTCACACCATCGCTGGTATATTGCCCGTCAAGAACAAAATGCTGTTCTGTTGTTATATGTGAATGCGGGGCCATATGAAACCCTGCCGGTAGTTTAAGCAAAACTGTTTTGCCATTGTTGTCATCATCCCGCAGCACTTTTTGTTTTGTTCCATCAGGATATTCTTTTGCGTCTTCCCAATGGGCATCATCAAATAAATTTGTTAATTTTTTCATTGTGTTTTCCTCCTTTTTTTTATTTATTAAGTAATTCCTCTCTAATCATCGTGTGCCCACACTTTGGACATTTGATTGTGGTGCATTTTTCACCTGTACGATGAGCTTGTTTTTCTCCACATTTTGCACAAACGCAATATCCGCCAACGCCAAAAGCACCACCTTTGTTCCGGCCTCTTCCGCCACCGCGGCCGAGTCCTCTGCCCCCACCCGGGGTAAATTCTCCTGATTGATTCATTATTCTACTATTTATAGGTTTGTTTTTTTGTCTTAATCAAACCATTTCCGCGAAGACATTCACGGAAATGGTTAAAGTGCTAATCAGCTGTTTTGTTTTTGATAAGGAGTTTTTCTAAAAAAGACAACCTGCTTTTCATGGTTTTGATTTCTACACCAATCGAATTTTCATCGTTCAGATCAAAATCATCACTACGTTGAAAAAAACCAAACCCCCGGCGATAACCGGCACCCTGACCTCTTCCCCAGGCTCTTCCGAAAAAACCTCGTCCAAATCCAAAACCTGCATTGGCATTTTCATTTTCTGCGCAATTTCCCATGCGCCTGCCGGTCATTGGGCCTGACCCCAAAGGACCGGTTCTGTCACCTCGTGGCATAATCACCTCCTTTTTTTATGTTTATGATTAAAGTTTCTCTCTCTGCAACATTCGCCATGCCCAAATCCACCGGCCAGGTTCAATAAGTTTTTTGAATGGCATTCCGGACATTCGGTCATCGGTGAATCAATATTTATTTTGAACATATACCCGCATTCGGAACATTGTATAATATTTTTGCGAAAATGAATGTTGCCACCATCAATTGTCAGCAACCTGCCCTGGAAAATAAACTCGGCAATTTTCTTTCTCGATTTTTCGATTAACCGGCTAAAAGTAGACCGTGATATCCCCATTTCGTCAGCTGCCTCTTCGTGCGACATGCCAATAAAATCGGCCAGTCGCATCGCTTCAAACTCATCAAGGCTAAGCAACACCTGCTTTAAGCCGGTAGCCGGAACCCCAGCCGGTTTAAACTCCGTAAATATGGGAGGTTCGTGGACTATTCGATTATTTTTCGGTCGGGGCATATCAATTGTAATTCATAAATATTCTGCAAATATAATGCACATATGTGCATTATGCAAGAAAAATCTATTTTTTTTTTAATAACAAGATCAATTTCAGGATTAATAATAAAGGGTAAACTTATGTAAGGATTTAGAGTAATTGGGTCAACAGGTTATTCTGTTTCTTACTCCCATCTCAACGATTCAATCGGGTCGAGTTTGGCGGCTTTGTTGGCGGGGATAATTCCTGAAAGAAGGGCTACTATAAAGCAGAGTACAATCCCCAATATAATCCATGGCCAGGGAATAATAAATGGACTATCAGTAATCATTGAAATAATATTACCGATAAATATCCCGATAATAACACCAAGGATACCGCCAATTTGGGCGATAACTATGGCCTCGGCCAGAAACTGGTTTCGGATGGTGCGTCGGCGAGCGCCCACTGCTTTTCGAATTCCAATTTCCCTGGTCCGCTCCGTTACCGAAACCAACATAATATTCATCAAACCAATGGCAGCCCCAAGCAGAGTAATCAGTCCAATTATTGTTGCCCCAACTTGCAGTTTACTGGTTAAGCTGATAAGTATATTGGCTACATTATCACTTTTTATTATGGCGAATGAATCTTCGTCACCTACCCTGTCCTTGCGGATCTTCCGGAAAACACCGGTGGCCTCACCGATGGCTGCTTCCATCATATCGGGATCGCTCACCATGATACTGATCTTATAATTCATATTTGGATAGGAGAAATATTGCCTCACATTTCCAATCGGCACAAAGCATGACCGGTCACCACTAAAACCAATAGCGGAGCCTTTTTCTTTCAATACGCCAATCACCTTATACTTGCCCGCCCCGATAGAGATAACTTTACCAATTGGATCCACCTTACTGGTAAATAACTTATTTGATATTTCGCTCCCAATTATGACCACATGGCTGCCATTCTGCATTTCATGCGCTGAAAATGCACGTCCTTTCCCAATTTCCTGCCCTGATGTTGCAAAATAATTTTCATCGGTCCCCATTACCGAAATGTTCGGGTTTGTCTTTTCTGATCCAAACTTCAGGGTAGCTGTACCGGCACTGCTATAAGTCCATGCGGAAGTAACAGCCGGGAAATCAAACTCATCTTTAAAGTCCATAGCCTGGCGATAGTCAATAAAGCGAAACTCTTTCGGATTGGTTCGTTTACCTCCAATATGAACCCTGAGCCCCTTGTTCATAATATTAAAAGTGTTGGAACCCATCATTGCAAAATTACTTGTCAGGGAGTTTTCGATGGCATCAATCGCGGTAAGAATGCCCACCAGGGCCATGATACCAAAAGAAATAATGAGGATGGTTAAGATGGTACGCAACAAATGGCTCTTTATCGACTGTAAAGAGATTTTTAAATTTTCCTTTATTAAGCGTGTATTCCGTTGCATTTTATTAGTTCGTCCTCAACTGTTCAAAGTTACAAGTATTCCGGGCAAACAGCATATTAGTTAGTCCTCTTTTTTTCCGTAAGCAAGATCGCCCGCATCACCAAGACCGGGTACGATATAAGCACGGGCAGTGAGCTCATCATCAATAGCTCCAAGCCAAATGGTTAGGTTTTTTGTCGAGAACTTCTTTTTAACATTGGCAATACCTTCATCGCAGGCAAGGGCAGCCACAATATGAATTTGCTTTGGCTTCCCTCTTTCGAGCAAGCCTTTAAGTGAAGCGATTAGCGAGCTACCGGTAGCCAACATGGAATCGCTGACAATGAGTATCCTGTCGGTGATAGGCGGTGCCGAAATGTAATCAAGTTTAATTGTAAATTTTTTGTTTTTTGAGTATCTACGGTATGCCGAAACAAATGCGCTGTCGGCCTTATCGAAAAAATTTAGCAATCCCTGGTGGAGCGGCAATCCTGCCCGAAGTATCGTTGCCAAAACCGGCTGTTCAACCGGCAGGTTCATTATTGAAGTTCCCAATGGTGTGGTGATCTCCCGGGAATTATATTCAAAAGTTTTACTGATCTCGTATGCAAAAACCCCCCCCATTCTTTCAAGGTTTTTCCTGAACCGGAGGCTGTCAGTATGTATATTTACATCACGTAACTCAGCCAGGTACTGGTTAAACAGGCTATTTTCTTTTCCAAGTTCCCTGATCATGTTTTAGTGTTTTACACAAAAGTAAGTGAAAAGCGTTTTTATCTGAGTTTTATGATCTGTTTTTTACAGAATTATAGGCATTGAAAATCTGTTTCAGCGGGAAAGCAAAATTATTTCTTCGCCACCCCATATATTCTGTTTGTTTGGCTCCAAAACCTTGATAAAAGCGGGCAAGATTTTCATCATTTGAGCCTTCGAAATCCAAAATCATCTGGCTGGGTGTATGTTCTTCAATTACACCGTTGATTAAATAAGTCATCGCTGCATTTTCCCGTGCCTCTTCGTTAGCTCCCGAAAAAAGGAAAATAAGCCTGTTGTTATTCCTGATAAAGAAAGCGGATGCATTCAGCTCATTGTGGTTATTAAATACTCCGTAAACCACACCTTTTCCTTTATAAACAGCCGCATACATTAATCGCTTTAAAATACCGTAATGAAGGTTATTCCATTTTCGAAGGGATTTACCGCGGTTCTCTCTAAAAAGCGTAATTAAGGTTTCAGGCTTGATATTTTTCATTAAGCTCAATTTATTTTTTTGGCTTTTTTTAAGATTGCGCCTGGTATTCGTAGAATACTTTCCAACGATTATTGAGTATTCATGAATGAGGTCTAAGACATGGTTCTTATTGGGAATAAAATTTGGGTCGGCTGAATCTGTTTTATTATAACTGTTAAGTTTTATGTCGATGTATTTAAAGCGGGAAGGGACAGCCTGAAGAAAATCTTCAACCACTCCGGGCGATAATTTAGTGGTAGAATAAACACCCAACTGTTGTGAAAAATAAGGCTGAAAGAGATAAGAAAAACCAAACTTTGTTCCCCCAGTTAATGGCATCACCCGCTCGTAATCATTTTCCACA
>JAUXBM010000028.1 GCA_030619415.1 Chlorobiota bacterium | reverse complement strand
TGAGCAATTGGGATTGGCTATTATTTTGTCAGTTGCTTTAAGCACATTGCCATTTACCTCGGGAACGATTAATGGTACACCGTCTTTCATCCGCCAGGCCGAAGAATTATCGATAACTGTCGTTCCGGAATCAGCAAATTTTGGTGCCCATTCCAGCGAAATACGACGACCGGCTGAAAAAATTGCAATGTCCGGCTTTTGAGCGACTGCATCTTCCAGGCCAATTACTTTGTATTCTTTTCCATTAAAAGTAATTTTTCTACCTGCCGATTTAGCCGATGCGACCGGCACCAATTCAGTTACCCCAAGGTTTCTTTCCTCCATCACTTTGAGCATTTCCCTGCCCACCAAACCTGTAACGCCGACAATTGCAATTTTCATTTTTAGTATATTTACACCTGATTGATCCCGGCTACAAAATTATAAAAATGAGACGATTTATCATTCTGCTATTTCTGTTCCCTTTATTGATCTCAGCCCAGGTATCTGATGATTTCGAAGATGGGGATTTTACGCAGAATCCTTCCTGGTTGGGGACACAGGAAAAGTTCAGAATAAATACCAATAAACAACTTCAATTAAACGATTCCATCGTAGGGAGCGCCTATTTAGTAACAATGAATTCAATGGCAACTGATGTGGAATGGCGGTGTTGGGTGAAATTGTCATTTAGTCCTTCTGATAACAACAATTCGAGGATTTACCTCATCAGTGATAAAAAGGATATCAGTCAGCCCCTCAATGGTTATTACCTGCAACTTGGCGAAGGAGGGAGTAACGATGCCATCGAATTAATCAGGCAGGAAGGAGATGAAACTACATCGGTTTGCCGCGGAATTGACGGGCTGATTGCCAGTTCGTTTACAATCCGTATTAAAGTTACAAGGGATGAAACAGGCTTGTGGAAAGTTTTTGCCGATCCGGCTGGCGGTGAGAATTTTGCGCTGCAATGCGAGGGTATGGATAATTTGATAACAACAACAAACCATTTTGGCTTTTACTGCAAATACACTAAAAGTAACAGCACCAAAATGTATTACGACGATGTGTATGTCGGGCCGGAAATCATCGATACCGACCCTCCCTTTGTTTTATCAGTCGGCGCTGAAACCGATTCAACTTTACTGGTGAATTTTAATGAGCCATTGGATAAAGTCAGTGCAGAGAGCATATCAAATTATTTGGTTGATAAAAGCATCGAAAGGCCGGAAACAGCATCGCTGAAAGTAGATGATGCCTCACAGCTTAGGCTTGTTTTTGAGAATCGTTTTAAAAATGGCGGACTTTATACGATTAACATTTCAGGTGTAAAAGATCTGGCCGGCAATACAATGATTGAGCAGGACATCAACTTTGTATATTACCGGCCACAAGCATTTGATATCGTGTTCAATGAGATCATGGCCGATCCATCTCCGCCTGTCGGGTTACCAAACTTCGAATTTCTAGAGTTATACAACCAAACGGATAAGATCATTGATCTGGATCAATGGATGTTGACGATTGGAACCAGTAATAAAATATTTGAAAATGTCACCATTCAGCCGGAAGCTTATTTAATTGTTGCTAAAGATAAAGCTGAAGAGGAGCTAAGTAATTATGGTCAGTTCTATGGTTTTAGCAGCTTCTCTCTGACCAACAGTGGCCAAACATTGGTTTTAAAGGACAAAGAAGAAAATGTCATTTCCACAATTAGCTATACAAAAAATTGGTATAATGATCCTGACAAAGAGGACGGGGGCTGGACTTTGGAGCAGATCAATCCGGATAATTTTTGCTCAGGAGGCGATAACTGGAAGGCTTCGGAAGATTTTAGTGGTGGTACACCTGGTGCACCAAATTCTGTGAAAGACGATAAAGTACTGCTACCAAAAGTACATCGGCTGGAAGTTATGGCAAACAATATTCTAAGGCTGTTTTTTAACCAGGCGATGGACCTGGAAAGTCTGGCAACTGAAGCCTTCTTTACAGTTGACAAGGGAATAGGCACTCCTTCCGAAAACTACACCTACGAAAATGAACCCAACCTGGTTGAGCTTTATTTTGACCATACGTTTCAGAAAGGAACGGTTTATAATTTATCGGTGAGTAACTCACTCGAAAATTGTATAGGACTCAACATGGCAAATGATACTGTTATCCCTTTTGGCCTTGGCGAGAAGGCTTTGGAGAACGACATCGTGATTAACGAAATTTTGTTCAATCCATGGACAAATGGCGAGGATTTTGTGGAGATTTATAACCGGTCAGAAAAAGTAATCGATATCAGCCTTTTGAAACTAGGGACCGTCCAAATAAGCCCGCCCAACCCACCCGATACCTCCTATTACACGATAACTGATCAGCAGTATCAATTTGTTCCGGCCTCATACCTTGTGCTTACTTCTTCGCCTGTGTCAGTCAAGGATCAATATCTAACCACCAATCCGGATGGATTTATTAAAATGGATATTTTCCCTGCCTATAACAATGACGAAGGAGTTTGTCTGCTTGCTTCCGGTAATGGGATTATTATTGATGCATTTGACTATTCGGATGAGATGCATTATCCATTACTGAATTATGTGGATGGTGTTTCGCTAGAGCGAATCAATTTTGAAGGTCAGACCCAGGATGCATTGAATTGGCATTCAGCAGCTGAAAGTGTAGGTTTTGGAACGCCTGCCTATGAAAATTCGCAATTTGTTCCGGAAGGCGAATCAGCTGATGAAATACTTATTGAACCTGAAATTTTTTCGCCTGACAATGACGGTTACAACGATGTCATCAGCATAAAATATAAATTTAACCAGCCCGGTTACATGATGACGGTTACTATTTTTGATGCCTCTGGTAATCTGGTGCGCGAATTGGTCAATAATGAATACCTGGGAACGGAGGGAGCTGTAAACTGGGATGGCATCCGGGATGACAATACAAAGGCATTGATTGGGATTTATATTTTCTACATCCAGGTTTGGGATCTGAACGGAAATGTGAAAAAGTACAAGAAAACAGCTGTGCTGGCTTCAAAACTTTAGATAGATTACTAAAATATTTTTATAACCTCATAGATTTCATGTAAAAACAAGAAGTAAACTTCATAAATTAATGTAAATATGTGAAGTTAATCTGATGCAGTTATGAGAATACCATGAAAAATCCAATCAAAAATATTATCTAACTTTTTCAAAAACAAGGTGATAGTATTGTATGGCGCCAGACGGGTAGGTAAAACAACCCTATCGGAATTTCTTATTGATGAAATTCCGAATTCAAAGTATATCAATTGTGAGTTATTGCAGAATAAAATAGCACTTGAAACGACCAATAGTGAATTGCTAAAGAACTTTATTTGCAGTTATCGACTTATTGTATTGCATGAACCACAACATATAAAAAACATAGGTTTAATATTGAAAATATTAGTGGATACTTTTCCTGAAATACAAATTATCGCGACGGGCTCTTCAAGTTTTAATTTAAGTCATCAAATTTCGGAACCACTAACCGGACGATCCAGAAAATTTCTTCTTTATCCATTTTCTATTGAAGAAAAGACTACCTGATTAAAATATTATATTTGACGTAATTAGTTCTCTAATTTTTTAAATTGCCTAAATGAGTATAACTACTCTTTTGTTATTTTACCTCCTTATTCCCTTCTTTATCAATTATTTGAGTTTCAAATATTCAATTGCCCAAAAGCTTGGAACGGTACTTATTGCTTATTTGATTGGTTTGATACTGGGTAACATTGGAATTTTCCCAGAAGCCAGCCAGGCGATGATGGAGCTCATTACAAACAAGGATATTAAGCTTACGAGGATTCTGGTTGACAATTTGTTTACTGAAGGAACGCTCACACCTGATGATGTACAATATTTTAAAATTCATAAACTACAAGACTTACTGACGACATTGGCCATTGCCTTTGCCCTGCCATTGTTGCTTTTTTCGATGAATGTCAGGAGTTGGTTAAAAATGGCCGGAAAAACTTTTCTTTCCATGTTTTTGGGATTGATCTCCGTGATTGTTCCAATTTTTGTTGGGTATTTCATTTTTAAGGATAAAATTGACGAATCGTGGAAGGTCGCCGGAATGATGACAGGGGTTTACACAGGAGGAACGCCAAACCTGGCCGCTATTCAAAAAGCACTTGACGTAAACACGCTTACATACATTCTTACTCATACTTACGATTTGATGATTGGGGCAGTCTTTATCCTTTTTGTTATGTCGATTGGCCAAAAAGTTTTGCTGAAGTTTTTGCCCGCTTTCAAAAAATCGGGTGTTGAAGATGCCGTGTTGGATGCACAATCGGATTTTGGCAACAGCAAAAGTTTTTTTGAACCGGTACAAAAACGGTACTTCCTTCCAAACTTGTCTGCAATTGGGGTGGCTGTATTGATTATATTAATCAGTGCAGGATTGGGTGAGTTGGTAAAGAAAGAATCACAAATGCTGGTGATTATTTTATCCATTACTACCCTTGGCATATTGGCATCCATGATTCCTAAAATACACCGCATCGAAAAAACCTACGATTATGGAATGTATTTTATTTTGATTTTTAGTGTAGTTGTTGCGTCAATGGCCGACCTGCGGTATTTTTCCACCTCCCACATTCAAATATTTTATTGGGTGATTCTGGTTTATTTCGGATCATTGATTATCCATGTCGGACTGGCGGCCCTCTTCAAAATTGACGCCGACAATGTCATTATTGTTTCAACTGCCCTGACCTGTTCGCCGGCTTTTGTTCCGGTAGTTGCCGGTTCGTTAAAAAACAAAGAAATTGTTGCTTCAGGACTTACAGTTGGAATTATTGGATATGCCGTTGGAAATTACCTGGGCGTTTTTATCGCAGAATTTCTTAGGATTTTGTAATTAAAATATATAGTTCAGGCCAACATAAAATCCTGTATTGCCATCCTGCTTATCCAGTGGTTTTCCGTAATTAAAGGCGATAACAAAATTCTGATTCATCACTGCATAAAAACCGGCGCCAACCGCATTGTGAAAACCTTCACCACCAAAGTTGAAATAATCGCTTTCTGATTCCCCCGGTGGATATTCAATTGGATCGGTAGGATTTTCAACAATATCCTTCACTTCAATAAATTTGATAACCCTTCCCGAATCGAAATTCACACTAAGGGCCAGGTACCAGTTTTGCTTTATTAACTGAAAACTGATAAACCGGTAACGAAATTCTAAGTTGCCCAGTACCCATCCATCGCCAACTACCCTGTTCCGACGTACTCCGCGTATTGTTCTTTGGCCACCGAGGCCTTCATTATAAGCGCCAACCATCACTGAGTAATACATTAAACCCTGGGCATAAGTAGGGGTATAACCTGCTATTGTTGACTGAAAAGCAAGACGGTAGGCAAAGGTCAGATGCTGTTTAACAAGGGTGAAATATTGCCTGTGCGTAATGGCCAGTTTAAGAAATCCACGATCCATGTCGGAGGTAAACTTAGGTGCTGAAGCCAGGATAATTTCGGTCCAAACACCACGCCATGGGTTGGGTTCATTATCGCGGGTATCAAACACCAATCCGAGTTTAAATACGGTGAAACGGCCTCCACTCCATTCCGATTCCGGTATAATATTCCAGTTTTTGTATTGATCGTATAATGTGGCAACAGAATCGTCGATATTAAATTTGCTGCGGTTGATGGTGGAATTGGCAATACTGTAGAAATCTAGCCCGGCAAGCCACCTGAATTTTGGCTCAATGATGTTCCCTTGAAAATCAAGTTTAAACCTGAATAGCTCGCGCTTGTGGCGGTAATATAACCGGGTTTTATAGGTATCACTATCTTCGTCGGCCCACGATTCGTTAAAAACGGATTCGTAACCATTATACCCATAAAAATGATAAGTCTGGTCAGGTATATAACTGACATCCAGAAAGGTTCGTACTCCTTTGATCAATGTCTCAGAATCGTAATAAAACCTGAATATTCCACTTCCTTTGGTAAACCATGAAGCTTCAAGATAAAACTTTGAATCGTAACGGGGATATCGACTTCCATCGCCGTAGATTGTAAGCGTAGCCAGGGCACCAAACTGAAAACCCAAATCAGAGTCGTACGAAATGGCTGGCAACCCCATCCAGTTTTTGCCTGTTTTTACTTTTTCCTGTTTTGTGCCTTCTTCAATGGCTTCCTCTACGGTTTCAATACCCTCTTCAGTTTGTCCGTGAAAAGAAATAGTGATGAAACAGGCAAATAATAAAATCAAAAAATACTTCAGGAAATTTTGATTCATTGTGTGGAGTATTGGTTAATAAATGAGCGATGACAAATTAATTTTTAACAAAGGATCCGCTATTGAGCAATGTGTTCTCCTGCTGTAAAACATATGAATAGATACCTTCGGGAAAACCAGATAAATTGAGTCTGATTGATCGTCCTGAAAATGCTACATTTTTTACTTCCTTTCCAGCTAAATCGAATATACGTAAAATGCGGTAGTTGTTGGTTTCGGGCGCATTAAAATTGATGAAATCAGTGGCTGGATTGGGATAGGCAGAAAGAGTTGTTTTCTTACCAGGAAGATTGAACAGACCTACTGAAGTTTCGATGGATAAGTCATCAACATACAATACCGATCCAACCGGTATATTGTCTAATTCGAATGTTGCTGTCGACATCAGCAATACATTAAAACTATCTGGTGTGTGGTCATTGAGCATAATCATTGGAAAGGAGAAATCTGACCATTCGACATCAGCATGAAGAAACCCATACCCTATACCAATGGTATCTATTTCCCCACCTTCAGGATGAGCATAACTGTAGAATAAAACAGTTGCAGAATCATTTTCAGCAGGACTGTATTTATATTTTCCAAATAAGTTAAATACATCAAAAGGCATATAAACACCTCCTCCAAATGTAAAATCACCGGAAGTAATATCAACATTGAAGTTTGCATAAGTTATTAAACCGGGGACTTTATATTGCAAGGGGCCTAACTCGATTAAAATGCTTTCAAGTCTTGCCGAAAACTGACCTTCGGCAGCATTATCACTTTTTGAAACAGCAACCATTCCAAGAAGGGAAGTAAAAGGGTTTGGTGTATTCCAATCTACAGGTTCTTCGTAAGCACCGATAGTTTCCCACGATTCGAGTCCGGCGTTCGGTAATTCCTGTGCAATGATGAAAGAAGTGGGGATTAATAAATAAATTAACAGATAAATCTTTTTCATATTTTTAACTTTTTTGAGAGTAAGTATTGTGCAATTTTATCATTTTGTTGCTAATATAGAGTATATATTTAAAGTTTTACGTTGGTTAAGGATTCATAGTTGAAGGAAAGTTTTTCTAAATATCTAATTGTTAAGGTTATATTTCTTTGCTTCTTCTTCGTAGTTAAAGTGCAAGCACAGGATTTTTCCGACAGCCTGTTAATTATTGAAGGCCGGATTCTGACCAATGACAGTTTATTACCGGTACCTCAGGCTCATGCCATTAGCAAATTGAACCGCTGGGGAACGATTAGTGATAATGATGGCAGGTTTATTATGTTTACCAGCAAGAATGATTCAATTCTTTTTACATCCGTTGGATTCCGGCCATACATTTTGACTGTAAATGATTCGATTGTTGAGAACAGCCGAAGTTGTGAATTGATTATGGTAAAAGACACAGTCCAGATTAATGAAATTATCATTCGTGCTTTTTATGATTATGAGACTTTTAAACAGCTCGTCATCAGTATGGAGCCTTTGGACCTTAGCAATTTTTATTTGAATTGGAACGGTTCTGCGTTGTTGTATCGGACAACTACCCCAAGTGGTTTTGGGGGGCCGGTTCAGGCCTTGTATAATTTATTTAACCGGAATGCCGTATTGCAACGCAAGCTGATTAAAAACCGCAAAAAGTACAATGATTTGATGATGCAGATGGGTCGTCCTGAAGATACAATCCCCGCTATCCCTGAGCATATGCTAAAGTAGCTACACTGACTCTTGTACCTTCAATTTCAAGCAATGTTGCCGCACAGGCTTCCAGCGTTGCACCGGTTGTCAGTACATCATCTACCAGTAAAACGTGTTTACCGGAAATATCTTCAGGGTTTTCTACACCAAAAGCACTCCGAACATTTTCCCAGCGACTGTACCTCGATTTCCTGGTTTGTGAAGCCGTGTTTACAAGCCGGATAAGCTTATTGCATTCAATCGGAATGTCCATTACATGACCCATTCCAGATGCAATTACCTCGCTTTGGTTAAATCCACGCAAATGAAATTTCTTGGGATGTAAAGGGACGGGAATAATCAGATCAATTGTATTAAACAAAGGACTTTTTAATAAATCCTTTCCAAATAGTTTTCCAAGGTACACGCCGGTTTCTTTCTGGCTTTTATATTTTAGCGAATGCATTAAATGCTGAACCGACCCGCCCTTGTTAAAGAATAAATAAGAGGTGGCTGAAAAAAGTTCAACCCTTCCCCAAAATACGCGGGCAATCATGTTATCCTCATGATAATGAAAACCGGTTTTTGGTAATCTGAAGAGGCATGATAAGCAGATCGTTTTTTCATTTCTTACCAGGGCGTTTCCACAAGCCTGGCATATATGAGGGAAGAACAGGTTTAATACATCGTTTAGCCATATCGGCAATTGCATATTCCTCAAGGTGATGGATGAATTGGTTGTTGAGCCAAGGTACTTAATTTTTCACATGTGGAGACCCTTGCAAGGTAATCTACCTGTTAAATCATTGAATATTAGAATGTACTATCAAGAATTTTAGTTTTTCTATTAAAATTAGCTACTAAAATTATTACTCATCTTTTGTTCCATCTTTTCGTTAAAATATTTTTCTGACTCCTCATTAACATAAGTTAACTGTGGGCCATAAAAATATTTCGTCTCAATCTGAAACAAAATATTTCGCCTTGCAAAGGTCTCAAACGGCCTAAAATGTAGACGGCCGGCAAAGAAATGCCGACCGTCAAACCCAAACAAACACACTATGAAAAAGTTTTAATTGTCGCGTACAAACAGATAACTGGAACCTGCTTTCGCATGACAAGATGCGCAATTACCCAGTTGGCCACGCATTTCGGTTGCACTCTCAGGTGGCAACATGCCATTTGGATGTGCTTCATAATCATTGGATCCATCATTTGGCATCATGACATATTCAAAATCGCCACCGGTCGGGAAATAACCTGGTTCTCGTTTTATCATTGCAAACGTTACCTGTAAAGCTCCTTTTGATCCATCGGCATGTTTCATAAATGTACTTTTCGTGACTATCGTACCGACGTTAATATTTTCCTGGGGCAAAAGGTTTGAATAAATATCCCTGAAAGTTGAGTCAGGGGAAATTGGCATCCCATTGTGCGGAATGCTTACGTCTTCTCCATACTTTGTTCCGGTTACATTTAAATCTTCCGCATTGGTTGCCTTATCCAAATCGGTTTGTGTTGCTTTAAAGGCCGGAACCCCATCGCGAGCGAAAATGAATGAAGGGGTATTTGAATGGCATCCGGCACAGTTTGCCAGTTTCCCCCGCATTTCCGTTGCGCTCTCAGGTGGAAGCATACCATTGGGATTACTGCCGTAATCATTTGACCCATCGTTCGGCATCACGACATATTCAAAATCACCACCATCGGGGTAATAGCCGACTTCATGTTTAACCATGGCAAAAGTCACCAGTAAATCACCTTTGCTTCCGTCTGCATTCTTAACAAGTGTTCTTTTGGTAAAGATGGTGCCTGTTGGATAATCACCGGCTTTGGAAGAAGCGTTTGAGTAGATATCCCGGTAAGTCGATTCAGGAGGATTGGGTGATCCGTTATGAGGTATGCTCACGGATTCGCCATATTTTTTGCCTGTGACGTCTAACTCTTCAACGTCCGTCGATTTATTCAACTCAGCTTGAGTTAGCTCGTAAGTTGGGTCGGGTGTGTCTTCATTGTTTGTACAGGACGATATGAATAACATAAGTCCGCTAAAAATTAAAATAGTGCTAAATAAATATTTGTTCATTTTGTTTGATGAATTGGTTTATAATCATCTTTAGACGCAAACTTATTCATGTCCTTACAGTAAAAATGTTAAAATTCATTTTTTAGCATTTATTTAACATTTTTGTTAATGAATTGTTAAATTTTTAATTGCATCGATTAATTGTAACAAGCTAAAAGCCCAAAAGGTTCGAAGGCGATTGAAATGATCTGTTAAATAGTTACTTTTGAAAGATACAAATGGGAAAATAAATTGCTTCGAATTGAAGATTTAAGTGTAGAATTTGGATCGGGCTCACGCAAAGTTCTTGCTGTCGATAAGGTTTCTTTGCATCTTAAAAAAGGACAGTCTCTTGGTTTGGTTGGCGAGTCTGGCTCCGGTAAGTCAATAACAGCTTTGTCTGTTATGCAGTTACTACCGGAACAGGCAACAATTACCTCTGGAAAAATTTTATTCAACGAAACAAATTTGTTAAAGAGCGACTTTAGAACCATGCGTACTTTCAGGGGTAATAAAATTTCAATGATTTTCCAGGAGCCAATGACAGCGCTCAACCCGGTGTTGAGGTGTGGCACACAGGTAGCTGAAAGTATTCGTTTGCACCAGAAGGTGAATGCAAAAACAGCCCGCAAAAAGGTGATGGATCTTTTTAACAAAGTCAGGCTTCCTCGCCCTGAATCAATTTATCGTTCTTATCCTCACCAGATTTCCGGAGGCCAGATGCAGCGGGTGATGATTGCCATGGCAGTCGCGAATAAACCGGATCTATTAATTGCAGACGAGCCAACAACTGCGTTGGATGTAACGGTTCAAAAAGAGATTATTCGTTTATTGAACGACCTGAAAAATGAATATGGTATGAGCCTGCTGTTTATCAGCCAT
>JAUXBM010000159.1 GCA_030619415.1 Chlorobiota bacterium | reverse complement strand
GTCAGTTATTGAATCACCCTTCGTGAACAGCCAGTTCATAACCGCATTCATCGCATTTGACAGCGGTAAAGAATTTTTCCTGTCCGACTATTAATTTATCACTCCCACAAATTCTGCAGACAAGTGTTGCGCACGACGAATCACGCATGCCACGCAATAGATGGAAATCATCCCGCTGCTGTTTTTCGATCACGTATTCCATGATCACATCTTCATCATTGAAATTTTCTAAACTGTCTAAAATACAATTAAGTTTGTGGATGGATGCAAGCAAGTCGCGGTTATTATCAGAGTAAAACTGGAGCATTTGTCTATAATTTACCTTCAAAATTAACGATTATTCAAACCCTTTTATTTTAGTCTTTCAAGAATAATGAAACATGAATTGTTGATAATTGATACATTTGGGCTAAAATATCTTTGTTTCATTGAACTATTTAAACCAATTAATCAGTAACCAAAATCCAATTGTCATGATAAAACAACCCATCTATTTCACTTTAATGATGCTTTTTTTACCATTATTATTTGTTGGACAGGATGAATGCACGGCTTACCTTCCCGGTGAAGGATCGAAGTTAACTTACCACAATTTCGATAAAAAAGGCAAAATGCATTCAACGACAACCACCGAAATCACGTCGGTTAAAACAAAAGGCGACACCACTTATTACAAGGTTCATCAGCTGGTAAGCACAGGGAAAAAGAAGAATGATGTAGAGAGTGATCTCGTGTTCAAATGCAGTGGCAATAATTTTATGGTAGATATGAGATCAGTCCTGAACCAGGAAATGATGGAAGCTTATAAGGATGCCACACTCACTGTTACCTCAAACAACATGATCATGCCCGGGAAATTAGAGCCGGGTATGGAACTCGAAGATGGTGAAGTAAATATGAAAATGCACATCGAATACATTACAACAACGCTGACGTGCAGGGCATTTTATCGCGAAGTGGAGTCCATCGAAGATATTACTACAGCTGCCGGAACATTTACAGCCTATAAAATCAAAGGGTATTTCGAAACAAAAATATCTTTCGCCAGGTTTGCCTGGAGCACCATCGAATGGTATGTACCCGATGTGGGAATGGTGAGAACAGAATCGTACGATAAAAAGGATAAACTGATCGGGTACTCTGAATTGCAAAATATTGAGCATTGAATGACGGTTATTACTTTCCTGAAAAGGCAGGAAAAAACCTGAGAGCATGGTTCAATTTTTCAACAAATGAAGACGAGCAAATCAAAATGTGCTGTTATAGCTTTAATATTTAGCTAACTTTATCCTTTCCAGCGTTTGTTGAACGTTGAATGTGCAAATCCTGACTAATCCAATCCAAAATGAAATCAATTAAAAACCAGGTGGTAAATATCCTGCCAATTGGCCTGTTTGTTGTAATTTTATTAGCAACTACCGGACACAGGAACATAGGTGAAAACATTGAAATAACAAACAATATGAATCAAGAAGTAAATGAACTGGAAATTCAGCTGCCTTCTCCCCGTTTGGAAAGCAATTTCTCTATCGAAGAAGTAATGTTAAAACGGCGCTCGCACCGCAATTATGTGAAAAGCTCAATATCATTGGATGATCTGTCGCAAGTGCTGTGGGCCGCTTATGGTATTACCAAACCCGACAAAAGTCGTGATATTTACAGAGGAGGTTTCCGGGCAGCTCCTTCAGCAGGCGCCACATTCCCTCTTGAAGTTTATGTTATTGCCGGTAAAGTGAAAGGCATTGAACCAGGTGTTTATAAATACATTTCAGATGGCCATAAAATAATAAGGGTAATAAATGAAGATGTAAGGGCTGACCTGGCAAAGGCTGCCCTTAGCCAGGAAATGATCGAAGATGCTCCGGCGAGTCTATTTTTTACCGCCATTTTTGAAAGGACAACACAGCGCTATGGTGACCGTGGCCGCGAAAGATATGTCTGCATGGAAATGGGGCATGTCGGACAGAATGTTTACCTGCAGGTGGAAGCACTTGGGTTGGGGACTTGCGCCATCGGTGCTTTCAACGATGCAAAAGTTGCTGAAGTAATGCAATTACCGGGCGAAGAAGAACCGCTTTACATTATGCCGATTGGAAAGTACTACCGGGAATAACAGGGTATCTATCGCAATAACAACTAAATTAATTTTCCCGAAAGAATGTTTTTTTCAAAATCTTGGTTAGCGATGCTATAAAACCATTACTTGAAATTATTGCACAGGAGTTCGGAATAGCTATCTTTACATAGTCTTTTGATCCTGATAGGGAATGAAAAAATATCACCTCCTTTCTTTATTACTATTATTAATTCCCTTTCTATTTGCAGGTCAGGTAAAATTCGAAAAAAAATGGACTCCCCCACCCCTTGATTCAATCTCTTTCGGCGATTCGGTAAAACAAAAGGATTGCGAACCAAAGGATTTGGGAGATTTATGGAGGTCACTCTTCTCTAAAAATAAAGACAAGCCCCCACGGGAACAGAAAAAAATTACCCTGTTAATATTGCCTAATCTTTCCTCCAATCCTGTCAACGGATTTCTTGTTGGCGTAGGAGGAAACCTTGCCTGGCATTTCGGAACCCGCGAAAACACCCGCATTTCACTGGCAGGATTTTCAGCAGCAGTGACAACAAAAAAACAATTTATTTCTTTTATAAAATCAAATGTTTACACCAAAGAAAATTTGTTCTTTTTGCAAGGCGATTGGCGTTACTATCTCTATCGTGCCCCTACCTATGGGCTGGGTACCAACTCCCCGCCCGACTCAACCGATTTTGATGGAAACTGGGGTTGGATGGGCGCCGGGACAGGCGACGATGGCGGGTACCCAATATCCTACAACTATTTTAAGTTTCACGAAGTAGTCAACCGTAAAATCGCTAAAAACGTTTATGCAGGAATTGGTTACCAACTTGATTATTATTGGAATATCGTCGATGACAGCCTGGATATTGCTTCTTTTACATTTACTCCGCATTACTTTTATTCCAGGGAATATGGTTTTGATGCTGATGAATATATTCTCTCAGGATTTAGCGTGAACCTGATGTACGATTCGCGCGACAACCTGATCAATCCTTACGAAGGATATTATGCCAATATCAATTACCGCATTAACCAGACCTGGTTGGGCAGCGATCAGAATTCGACCTCCCTCTGGCTTGAGTTCAGGACTTATATCGGCTTATCAAAAAAAATACCCCGACATCTGATCGCTTTTTGGTTGTTTGGCGATTTTCAGCTTACCGGCCATAAGCCTTATTTAACGTTAATGGCAACCGGTGAAGACCAAAAAGCAAGGTCAGGAAGGGGCTATATCGCCGGAAGATACCGGGGTGAAAACATGGTTTATGGTGAAGTGGAATACCGTTTTCCAATTACGCGCTGCTCTCAAATACTGGGCGGTGTAGTATTTATAAATGCAACCACCACCAGTAACCTTGCCAGAAGTGATTGGGGGTCGTCAACAAATCAATCCTTGGAACCTGTCCGCCTTTTTGAGGTAGTCAGGCCGGCGATTGGAGTAGGCCTTCGATTTATGATCAATAAATACACCCGACTCAACCTCAACCTCGATTTTGGCATTGGGGTTAATTCCAAGGGGTTCTATTTCTCGGGAACTGAGACTTTTTAAAAAGTCATGAGACCCATTCAGTTTGAAATTCTCAAGAAGTGAAAGAATTGCCTGTTTTCAATAGCAGGCATCAAAACATAAACCCAACTTTCAAAGTAAGCAATTGCAGGTTCGAGTGCAATTTATACGTTTGCCCACCAAACTCAAAAGATTTGAATAAGTCGCTGATGTGGTAAGTATATTCAAAATCAACAACCAGGTTTGTAAACTGGAATCCGATACCGGCAATAACGCCATATTGAAGCTTCCTGAATTCATCTTTTTCAACAATGAAATCATCCGTTGATAAAAGAAACGATCTCCCGATAAAAGGCCCGGCCTGTGCCTTTAGTTTAAACATGGGGAGTTGTATGATCTCATAACCGACTTTAAATGAAAGATCGAAAATATGGAAAGGAACTTTTTCTCTGATGTCTGGTTTATCACCGGCATTTAAATCAATTTCATTCTTTGTGCGGGTCCAATCAAAGCCAAGCTGGAAATAAGGTCTTTTTCCATATCGTAAAAAGAATCCAAGGTTATAGCCGCCGCCGTTAGAAGTAACAAGATTGTCAATCCCCGGCGAGTTAAACCAGGTATAAACTGCACCTGCATTAAAACCAATAAAGAAAACCTGTCCCTGGCTTTGTTTTCCAAAACCCATTAAAAGTGTGAAAAGCACAAATGTGATTGTTATATGTTTAATTTTTTTCATAGCCGGTGAACTTAAGCAGGGAATAAATAAGCTTTACCATTCACTTCAATTTTGTGATCCATTATGCGCGGCCAAAGTGGATCCATCAGTCCTTTCTGCCATTCATCAAAATCTTTTTGCAGCTGCTTGATGATTTCGGGTTGTTCTTTGTTCAAATCATACTCCTCGTATTTGTCCTCACTAATCTTATATACCTCTGCCCAGTTATCGCGCGTGCTCAGCAGATATTTATAATCGCCTTTACGCATGGCATGGATATGATCGGCACGCCAGTAAAACGCCTCATGAGGTTCACTTTTATTTTTACCATTGAGATAGGGTACCAGGTTAACGCCATCAAAAACCCTGTCATTTGGCAACGGGCATTCGGCAATATCTACAGTCGTTTTATAAATATCCATCGAACTTACCGGTTTATCATACACTAAACCTTCCGGCAGATGCCCTTTCCATTTCATGATAAACGGCACATTCACCCCTCCTTCAAACATAGTTAGTTTACCACCTTTGTAAGGGAAATTGGTTGTTGCTCCGGTGTAAGAAGCTCCTCCGTTATCACTAATAAGATAGATAACCGTATTTTCATCCAAACCGAGTAATTTCAT
>JAUXBM010000131.1 GCA_030619415.1 Chlorobiota bacterium | reverse complement strand
TTCTTTGCCAGGATGAGAACACTTTCCATTTTCGATCAGCTTAATTTTATCATCACCTCCGACCATGGCATGGCCGGAACATCAGCAGATAGAGTTGTGTTACTTGACCAGCATATCGATACTACAAATATTGCATTTTTTGATGGAATGGATCCTGTCCTGAATATAAAAGTCAAGCCTGGGAAATTGGAAAAAGTTTATCACCAATTGAAACAAACACCACATATTTATGTTTGGAAACACGACAGTTTACCCGAACGCTTGCATTATGGAACCAATATACGAACCCAGGATCTTTGTGTAGTCGCTTACCCTGGATGGTCAATCTCAACTTCTTGGAGAAAAGGATATTTTGGGGGCTCCCACGGTTACGACAACGCCTTCACCGACATGCATGCCATCTTTTATGCGGCAGGGCCAACCTTCAAAAAGGCATATTCCCAACCGACTTTCGAGAATGTGGATATTTATCCATTAATGGCTGAAATACTTGGACTAAATCCTGCTGAGACGGATGGAGATATGGAAAATGTGAAATCGATGTTGATCACTAATGACTAATTACGAAACCAACGATGAAAAAACTTAGTTTAATATTATTACTAAGCTCGCCATTTCTTGTTCTGGCTCAGGTAAGTCTACTAAATGCCGGTCCCATGCCGGGCTACAGCGAAATGAAAGAGGCAGCGATCTGGCTTCAGACCAAAAGGGCCAGTACCGTTTATGCACGCTATTGGGATGTTGAACATCCAGGTGTTAAGCATCTGACAAATAAAGTAAATACCTGCAAGAGTGAGGCATTCACAGCATTGCTAATCGCGGATACAGTTGAGCCGGGAATCCGATACCAGTATGATTTGTACATCGATAATCAAAAAATCGAGTTTCCATACGAAACCCGCTTCCAGACTCAAGCCTTGTGGAAATGGCGCGGTAATCCACCCGACTTTTCTTTTTTAATGGGGAGTGGTGCTTACGTAAACGAAACAATTTACGACAGGCCGGGGGATCCCTATGGTGGAGATTATGAAATCTATCACAGCATGGCACGCACCAAAGCCGATTTTATGATTTGGCTTGGAGACAATCTGTATTTAAGGGAACCGGACTGGAATTCGTGGACCGGAATTATTCATCGTTACACCCATGATCGGACAATTCCTGAAATGCAGGAATTCCTGGCCTCAACCCACCATTACGCCATTTGGGACGACCATGATTATGGTCCAAATGATAGCGATAGAAGTTTTTGGAACAAGAATAAAACGATGGAAGCTTTCAGGTTATTTTGGGCCAACCCTTCATACGGCGTGGGCAATATTGAAGGTGCGATCAGTTTTTTTCAGTGGGGGGATGCAGACTTTTATTTACTGGATAACCGAACCTACCGGACACCTAACAAATTGCAAGCCGATAATAAAACACAATTGGGTGATGAGCAGCTTCAATGGCTGTTTGATAATCTTGCCGGCACTTACTCTACCTTTAAGTTCGTGGTTATGGGAGGTGTTTTTCTCTCCACTTCCGGGGTTTATGAATCTTATACAAACTATGGCTTCGAAGAAGAACGTCAGAAAATAATTGATTTTATTTACGAGAATGATATTAAGAATGTTGTATTTCTTACCGGGGATGTTCACTTTTCCGAAGTTTCTGTGCTAAAAGCGGAGGGAAAACCAACAATTTGGGATATCACTTCTTCACCTTTAAACAGTGGCGTAAATATTTACGGGCAGGATCAAAATAATACGCTGCGTATCCCCGAATCAGTTATCATGCAACGAAACTTTACACAAATTGAACTTTCCGGCCCCAAAAAAGAACGGGTACTTACGATAAGATATTTCGGTAGCGACGGAGGGGAAATCTGGAAATTCACCATTGAACCTGAGAACAGGAAAAGCAATAATGACTAAGTTAGCCCCTGGCACCCTTACTTCAGGATAATATCCCACTAAGCGGTCAAGCCTGGTTTTTTTAGCGTATTGTCTCACGCAGCGTCGCAGCGCCGCCGCGTGAAAAAGAAAATTACATCCGGGCGGTCTTATTCAGCAACAAATGATCTGCCAAAACCAATGCTGCCATCGCTTCAACAATAGGTACAGCCCGGGGAACAACACAAACGTCATGTCGGCCTTTGCCTTTTATGGTTACCGGATTTCCTTCCATATCCACTGAAGTCTGATCTTGCATGATGGTAGCCACCGGCTTAAAACCGACATTGAAATAAATATCGCTACCATTTGAAATGCCTCCCTGAATACCTCCTGAAAAATTCGTTTTTGTGAGCAGGTCACCGTCTTTCTCTATGAAGATATCATTGTGTCCGGAACCCTTCATTGAAGTTGATGCGAAACCTGACCCGATTTCAAAACCTTTCACGGCATTGATACTGAGCATTGCTTTTCCCAGGTCAGCATGTAATTTATCGAAAACAGGTTCACCCAAACCTACGGGTACATTTTTAATTACACATTTAATTTCGCCACCAAGCGTATCGCCTTCATTGGCAACTTTTTGGATAAGGTCGATCATTTTGCCTGAGGATTCAGTGTCGGGGCAGCGGACAGGTGAATTTTCAGTACTTAAAAGATCCAATTGCACATATTCTTTTTCAATTGACACAGAACCAATTTTATGAACGAAAGCAAATATTTCTATACCTGATATATCAAGAATCATCTTTGCGAAGGCGCCGCCAACAACCCTTGAAACAGTTTCCCTCGCCGATGCCCTGCCTCCGCCGCGGTAATCCCTGCTACCATATTTCTTCTCAAAAGTATAATCTGCATGAGAGGGACGGAATGTTTTACTTAAATGGCTGTAATCGCCGGGTTTTTGATCTTTATTCAGGATTTGAAATGCAATCGGGGTTCCCAATGATTTGCCTTCAAACACGCCTGAAAGCAATTCAACTTTATCTTCTTCTATACGCGGGCTGACCAGATGTGACTGCCCGGGCTTACGCCTGTCAAGGTCCTTTTGGATCAGTTCTTCGTCAATTTCTATCCCGGCAGGAAAACCATCCAATATCCCACCGATGGCCTTGCCGTGCGATTCACCAAATGTTGTTAACCGTAAAATTTCCCCGAAAGTATTACCAGCCATTTTATTTGTTTTGAGTCTCAGAGTCTCGAGTTTTGAGTTCTGAGTTCTGAGTTTATCCGTTCAAAATTTTCAAACGTGATTTAAATGAATCAACCTCTTTCTTGGCTTTTTCAATCTTAGTCTCAAATTCTTTTCGCAAAAGATCAGAAGATTTTGAGCTGGCGAAAAAGCCGATATTGTTTTCCCACAAGGCGATTTCATCATTCAATTTTTTCATCTTACCCATCAAATTGGTTCGCTCTTTCTCAAGACGCCATTCTGAATCCTTATCCCCCTTCAGCATGTCAATCTTATTCTTGTAATCTGTCTGACTGAGTTCTTGTCGATCGATGTCCATTTTATCGATCAACTGGTCAATGGCTTCACGGTATTTTTTCTGAAGTTTATCCTTATCCTTGAAAGGAACATGTCCGGTATCCATCCAAATGCGTTGAAAAGATTTCAGCATTTCAAGATTCGCGCTTTTGTCTTTTGAAATCTTGTAGGCCAATATTTTCTTGACAAGCTCCTCTTTTTTTGTGAAATTTTCGGCTTCAACAACATGAATATTCTTAAAGAAATCTGATTTCCTGTTAAAGAATGTATCACAAGCAGACCTGAATCGTTTCCATACTTTTTCAGAATGTCTTCTGGGAACAGGCCCGATTTTCTTCCAGTCTTTTTGCAACCTGATCAATTCGTTGGTTGTGTTCCTCCATTCTTCGCTGTCTTTAATGGCCTCGGCCTGTACACACAAGTCAATTTTTATGTTCAGGTTATCCATTTGCTGGTCTTTCAGCTTACCCAAAAACTCACGTTTGTTGCCGAAAAAAGTATCCATTGTAGTTTTGAAACGATTCCAAATCTCATCATTTTGTGATTTCGGAGCCCGCCCAATTGTTTTCCATGTTTTGAACAATTCGTTTATTTCGTCTGTTTTTTTCTGCCATTCTTTCAGTCCGGAAACTGCTTGTGAACCCAACACTTCCGCCTCTTCGCACAATGCAACTTTGGCATCAAAATTCTTTTGCTGATCTTCGTGAACGATTTTATAGTGTTCTTTTCGACGAACATTAATTTTATCCGTCGCCAATTTAAAGCGTTCCCATATCTCATCCTTTTTTTCAATGGGAACAGGTCCTATCTCGCGCCATTTGTCGTGGTATTTTTGTAGCAACTTGAACGACCTGATAATCGATCTTTCTACCAGAAGTTCTTCTGCTTTTTCGCAAAGGACAATTTTCTGTTCAAGGTTTTTCTTTAAGTCAAGGTCGCGTAACTCCTTGTTGATCCGAACCTTGTCGAAGAATCGCTCAACCAGAAAATGATAATTCTGCCATAAATTATTAAGTTCGTTTGCAGGCACCATTCCTATTTCCTTCCAGCGATCCTGTAACCGGCGGAATTCATCATAAGTATTCTTGAGTGTTTCTTCCGAATCGATGAGCGCTCTTAACTCATCCAGTATTTTTACTTTCAGCGCAAGATTATCATGCTTTCTATGCTCTAATTCTTCGGCATATTTTGCTTTGTTATGCTTATACACATTGAAAGCCGCTTTAAATCTTTGTTCCAGCGGATCTTCGGTATGTTTGTAATCCTCTTTTTTTCCTCCACCGGCGATGAAATCATTGAGTTCTTTTTCTTTTTCCTCTCTATTGCACTGATGGAAGGCAGCATTAATTTCGCCAACCTGCTTTTTAATCCTGGAGATGTCCTTCTCCTGGACGATTTCCTCAAATAACTCAACCAGTTCCTGTTTATTCAGATGGTTGTAATCTATATCATCAGCTACCAGTTCTTTGTGAATGTCAGTAATCGATGGCCTATCATGTAACAAACCAATGATGGCCTTTCTTTCGCGGCCACTAATTTGTTTTACAGGTTTCTCAGGCTTTTGATCAACTGCTTTTTTTGAAGGTAAACCTGCGCTTTTATCAGCCAACATATCAATAATTTCCTGACGGTCGATATCACTAATTTGTTGTTTCGAATCAACTGGTTCAGTTGTAATACTTTCTCCTGGAAGTTTATCTGGCCCCTTATCAATTATTTTTTTGACTGGCAAAACTGAACTTTTATCAGCCAGCATATCAACAATCTCCTGACGGCCTTTTTCACTGATCTGGTGCTTAGGCTTAACCGGTTCTGCTGTTGCATTTTTTGGTGGCGTGTCGGATGGTTTATCCTCAACTTTTTTGGGCTCCTCCGCCACAGTTTCACTCACTTCATTTGTTGTCTCCTTTTTCTTGGGATCAGGTTTGACATCCTTGAGTGAAGTTGCGATCTCTTTTTTCTCTTTCGGACTAATTTGCTTTGAGGCGGAAGCTTTAGCCGGTTGGTCGTTTTCTTTTTTTTCTACTGCTTTTTCGGCAGTCTCAGAATTCTCCTCCTGTGCCTTTTTTATCTCGGCGTTCCCAGGATTTTGATTGGTTTGTTCTTCAGAATACATGCTAACAATATTAATGGTTCAACGTCCTGCCTGTCCTTTAATACAAGCTGGTTACAGATTTCATATTTTTCTTTATCCTTGTCGGACATAGCGTGCAAAAATA
>JAUXBM010000046.1 GCA_030619415.1 Chlorobiota bacterium | reverse complement strand
CAATCGCCTGGATGAAAAAAATCACTTTAGTGCATCCTATACTTTTCATATTCCCGATCCCCTGGAGAACCTGCGTAACTTGTATCTTATTTTTGAATCGCAATACCTGGAACCGGAACAAAATGCCGCCCTTGGAGCATTGTTTGTTGTTGATATCAGGGACTTAAAGGGAAGGACAGTCTTTTATAAAGCTTTCCGGCTGAAACGTTTGCCTGATAAAAAAACCGGCGAATGGCGACTGGGAAGCATTGGGTTTAAACTCCCCGTGCTGATTGAAGATAAGGCTACCGTCAAACTCTACATTTGGAATAAAGACAAGCAGACTTTTTACATCGATGACTTGCATATTGAGTTGTTTACCTATCAAAATTAAGTGTTGGGAATTACTATCTTTGCACCGCTTATAATGCCCGATGCTCAAAGCCCAAAACATACATAAATCATTCGGTAAACTGGAGGTTCTTAAAGGTATAAACCTGAATGTGGAAAAAGGGGAAATTGTTTCGATTGTCGGAGCATCCGGAGCTGGAAAATCCACATTGCTTCACGTGCTGGGAACTATCGAAAAACCGGATATGGGCTCTATCCTGATTGAGGGTAAAAAAGTGTCGGAATTAAACGACAAAGCGCTGTCGGTTTTCCGAAATAAAAGCATCGGTTTTGTTTTCCAGTTTCATCATCTTTTACCGGAGTTTACTGCCCTCGAGAATGTTTGTATTCCTGCTTTTATCGGCGGAAAAGGAAAAAAAGAGGCGGAGAAAGAAGCCATGAAACTACTTGAATTCATGTCGCTTACTGATCGGGCCGATCACAAACCAAGCGAACTTTCCGGAGGAGAGCAACAACGTGTAGCCATTGCCAGGGCACTGATCAACAAGCCGGCAGTGGTATTTGCGGATGAACCCTCGGGCAACCTCGATTCGCAATCTTCGCAGGTGTTGCATAAACTATTCTTATCGCTTCGCGAGCAATTCAATCAAACATTTGTCATTGTTACCCATAACAAAGAACTGGCAGCCATGGCCGATCGAAAATTGGTTATCAAAGACGGGCTGGTTATTTCGGGAAATAATAAACACGTTTAATCGTTTAAATCAAGGTTATACAAAACACAATGCTTCATCAATACCACAAAAAGACCATCAACATTATTGGCATCGTTTTCATTTTGATGCTGTCGGTCCTTTTTGTTCCTGCAAATGCCCAGTCGGTTGCAACCTATGATGAGGCCATCGCCCGTGCAGACAATCTCTATAAACAAAACAAATACCCCGATGCCAAATCTTACTACCAGATGGCACTCAAGTATAAAAAGGGTGACGCTTATGCAAAGGAGCGGATAACTTCCATCGTTGATCAAATGAAGAAGCAGATGGGCAACGAGGACGAATATTACGATGTGGTTGATCTGGCTGATATATTTTTTGATGAACAGGCTTACGACAAAGCGCTTCAGCAATATTCGAAAGCATTAAAAATCATCCCGAAAGATGATTATGCGCGTGAAAGGATTGATGAGATCAACAGGATTAAAGCGGTCGAAAAAGACAAGATTGCTGCCTATAACAGGGCAATGAGCGAGGGCAATACATTGCTGATCGACAATAAATACCACGAAGCGATTAGCAAATTTGAGCTGGCGGCCAGTTTTTTCCCGGAAAGATCGGAACCATCTGACAAACTGGAACTGGCAAAAAGGATGCAGCTTGAGAACAAAGAAAAACTTGTTGTATTTGATAATGAAGTTGAAGAAGCTGGACGGTATCTGCTCATCAAGAACTATGCTGTTGCATTGGAGCACTACGAAAAAGCACAAGCATTGTTCCCTGGAAACAAACAGGTGAATGATAAGATTGCAGAAATAAAACCGCAGGCAGAAAATCAACAGGAATATAATAAACAAGTTGAGTTGGCTGATAATTTGTACATCAGTAAAGATTTTATTGGTGCAAAAAAGCAATACGGGCTGGCCGGAAAAACATGGCCCGAAAACAGCTATCCGAAAGATATGATCAGCAGAATCGACGATCAGCTTGCCGAACAGCGTAAAAACCTGGAAGGTAATTATCGGCGATCAATAGTAAAAGCCGACAGCCTGTTTGAATTAAAAGAATTTGAGTTTTCGAAAGCCGAATACAACCTCGCGCTCAACCTTAAACCAAATGAAAGCCATCCAAAAAGCCAGCTTCGCGCCATTGATTCATGGTTCGCTGAGCAGCAAAAGGCATTTGAAGAAAATTACTCGGATATGATCGAAAAGGCAGACCGTCTCTTCAACAGCCAACAATATACACAGGCAAAAGATCAATATAATTTCGCGTTGACAGTGAAACCTGATGATGAATACCCCAAACAAAAACTGACAGAAATAGATCAGCAAGAGGCCTTGTTGGCCGAATCGAAGAAGTTGGATGCTACTTACCAGGAAATAATAACTGAAGCAGACAATTTATACAATGAAGGGCATTATGACCTTGCCATCAAAAAATACGCTGAGGCCCAGGCCGTGAAATCGATGGAAATATATCCAACAAAGCAAATTTCAGCCATCAGGTTGTTGCTGGCTGATGCTGAGAAACAGCGCGAAATTGACGAGAATTACGGGAAACTTGTATTGTTGGCAGCCAGGCTGTTCAATGAAGGAAACCTCGTGGAATCGAAAAATGCCTACCGGAATGCGCTTGATCTAAAACCTTCTGAATCGATGCCTGTTGATAAAATTCAGGAGATCGACAGCATTACTGACGCACGGATCCGTCAGGCTGAAATCGATAAAATTTACCGGGCACACATCAAACGTGGTGATTCCTTGCTGAACCTGAAGGATTACAACATGGCCATCTTAGCCTATACGCAGGCCATTGAAATTAAAGGTGGTGGCCAGGAAGTAGATAAAAAGCTGCTTACTGCAAGAACCATGAAACGCAATTACGAAAAGGCAATTTCTGAACAATTGGCTTACGACGAGGCCATCCGGGAAGGAAATAAATATTTTGATGCCAAAAACTACGAGCTGGCGAAGTTGGAATACGAAAAAGCTGTTGAACTAAAGAATAAGGAAACCTATCCGAAAGAAAGGATCGTGGAAATTAACTCCATTTTAAAACGGCTGGAGGCAGAGAAAGAACAGCGCTTTACCGAAGCCATCGTGCGTGCCGATAATTTATTTGAACAGGCCAATTACAGTGAGGCCGTTATTCAATATAAAATTGCCAATAGCATAAAACCGGGAGAATCGCATCCAACTTCACGCATTGCCGAATGCAACACCTTACTCGCCGAACAACTCAGGAAAATGAAAGGGAAATATGACCTTGCCATTGCTGATGCCGACAAGCTCTACGCATCTAAAATATATGACAAAGCAATCAATGCATACAAAGACGCTGAGGCCACCAAACCCGATGAAACATACCCTCGGGAAATGATCACTAAAATAACCCGTTATATCGAGGAGAATGCAATAACTGATGTAGTGGACCAGGTAATTTCCGTTCAGAATGGGGTTACCGAAAAATTTAGTTTTGAACCTGTTCCGGTCAATGTCAGGAAAAGCAATTATGTCCTGGTTAAAGCCAGGAACCTCTCCCCGAATTCGTTCAAGATCATTTTCAACTACGGACAGGGAGGAGCAAGAAATGGTGGATTTGTTGTTCAGGTGCCTGCATCAGAGGAGTATAATGATTTCATCATCCGTGTCGGAAACCAATATAAATGGTTCTCCGCAGATAACGACTGGTTTACAGCCTATCCTGAAGGTGGTGATATTGAAATTAAGCTGATTAGAATTTCAACGACCAATTAGATATTAGAGTTCTGTCTTGCACCCTGTCATCAATTTTAGTATTTTTACGAATATTCAAAAATTAAAAAGTATGTTCGAAGTAAAAAAATATCATGGCGACAGGGTGATGTCCTTGACTTATGATGATGATCAACAATCCTTTTCTGTAGGGATATTATCGCCCGGCGAATACGCGTTTGGAGCTATTAAAAAGGAAAATTTCACAGTTACATCAGGTGTGATCAGCGCGCAAGTTGAAGGATCGGATGTGTGGTCGACCCACGGAAAAAATGACACTTTTGTTGTACCAGATCACAAGAACTTCAAATTAAGTGTAAACCAGGTAAGTACTTATATCTGTTATTACGAGTAAATATCAGCCCTTTATTAAGGCATTCTTCTAATTGAACTGATAGGATGATGATTGGCAAACAGGAATTGTTAATAAAACTGGATGAAGCGAAGTCAGGGGAAGATACAGAAGTTTTATTTCAATCGGCCAATGCCCTTCTGGCAGATAATCCCACCGATATTGAATTGCTGCATGTTCGAGCCCAATTGTGCGTAAAATTGCAGGAATTGGGAAAAGCCATCAACGATTACACGGCAATTTTAACATTGGATAAAGAAGACAAAGTGGCGGCCACTCAAATTGTACAGCTAAAAAGCATTTTAAAATTCAATAACACCGATATCTACGCCAGTCCCAATACGAACTTCGACCCATGGCTGGATTAAGCTCAGGGATAGTTTATAAGCCGGCCTGAGTAGTTAATATTCTTATTTTTGCTTTTTATAAAACTGAGTAAAGTATGAGCACGCTGGAGCAGCATTTTAAAAAATTCAGAGACAATGTTATTGGTACAGACCTGGTGTTTGAAACGCCTTATGGTAAAAAGAAGATGATCTATGCTGATTGGATTGCGAGTGGCAGGTTGTATGCCCCTATCGAGGAAAGGATGTTAAATGAAATTGCCCCTTATATAGGCAACACACACACCGAAACTACCGAAACCGGCACCCTAATGACCAAAGCCTACCTGTATGCTCATAAAAAGATCAAGGATCATGTTAATGCAGATGAGAATGATGTAATCATTACGGCCGGATCGGGGATGACAGGTGTTATCAATAAGTTCCAAAGAATACTTCAGTTGAAATCGTACACGCCTGAGGAAGACAGGAAGCAAATGGCGGAGGAAGATATCCCCGTGGTTTTTATAACACACATGGAGCATCATTCAAATCAAACCTCCTGGATTGAAACTGTTGCTGAAGTTGTCCTGCTGGAACCTGACGAAAATAATATGGTTGATCCCAACGAACTCCGGAGGGAGATCGTCAAATATAAAAATCGGAAAAAGAAATACGGTGCTTTCACAGCTTGTTCAAATGTTACCGGTGTCGCACCCGACTATTCCGAGTTAGCTAAGATCATGCATGAAAATGGCGGCTATATCTTTCTGGATTTCGCCGGTTCTGCTCCTTATGTCAATATGGATATGCATCCGAAAGACCCTATGAAGAGACTGGATGCTGTCATGTTTTCACCTCACAAATTTTTGGGTGGACCCGGCAGTTCCGGCGTTCTGATTTTTAACAAGGCATTGTACAATAGCGAGGTTCCCGACAATCCCGGAGGTGGCACCGTTGAATGGACCGATCCATGGGGTGGGCACAAATACATCGAAGACATTGAAATAAGGGAAGATGGCGGAACTCCCGGCTTTTTGCAAGCCATACGCGCTGCACTGGCGATAGAAGTCAAAGATCAGATGGATACCAAAAAAATGACAGCGCGGGAACATGAGTTGGTGGAACGTGCCTTTGAAGGATTCAGCAAAATCAAAAGCATGCATATCCTGGCGGATAACTGCAAAGATCGTTTGGGGATATTTTCGTTTTGGTTTGAACACATCCATTTCAACCTGGTTGTAAAACTGCTAAACGATCGATACGGTATTCAGGTACGCGGTGGCTGTGCATGTGCCGGCACTTACGGTCATTTCCTTTTGAACGTAACCCCCGAGAAATCAAAACAGATCACGGCCAAAATAATGGGTGGCGACCTCACCGAAAAACCCGGTTTTATCCGTGTTTCCCTCCACCCAACCATGAGCAACGAGGAACTGGACTTTATAATAAAGGCAGTTGGTGAAATTGCTGAGAACCATGAAGAGTGGGCTAAGGACTATATTTACGATCCCAGTAATAACGAGTTCTACCACAAAAACGAACCGAGGGACAAGACCGGCAGAATAGCCAATTGGTTTGTTTTATAGGTAAAAGCATCTATTTTATTGAGGAAAATCGAGAAATAACAAAAATAATTAACAATTTTAATTGCCGTCTCCCTTGCAAAAAATTAAGATCATTGCCATTCCCAGGTAATTCTTCTAATTTTCAACAAACATCATCCTCGTAACCTACACCAGCCTGATATTCTGCATATTAAAATTTCAATACGCTAAACCATTTCATCGGGGTTTCCTTTAAAATCAGCGATACATCATTGTAAACGATGAATCATTGATCCACCCTCCTGCTTTTATTCACAATGAAAATGCTTATAAATTCCTTATTACTATTGCATTTTGAGTATTATGTCATTACCTTTGGGGCTATCATAAACCATTTAACTCTTATAAATATGAATAAAGCACAATTGATCGATGCCATCGCTTCAAAAACTTCAATGACCAAAGCCGATTCCGGCAAAGCATTGGGAGCACTTACTGATTCTCTGACCTCCGCTTTAAAAAAGGGAGAAAGGATTAGTTTTCCTGGATTTGGAACATTTTCCGTAGTACAAAGAAAAGCACGTACGGGTCGAAATCCAAGGACCGGAGAAACCATAGCCATTAAGGCCAAAACGGTTGTAAAATTTAAACCCAGTTCAAAACTGGCCCTTTAATTCTTATCGACCATAAAAGCGATTGAAGCGTGTACTTTAGAGTACGCGCTTTTTTTATGAAATATATCATAAATGCCTAATTTATAACACTTCCACGTTACCTTAATTGCTACTTACCCTACTTTTGTTGTAAATCATTTTTCATGAATATGGTCGATACAAATAAGCGGATATCAGGAATTTCAAGCCTAATCGGAAATACACCTTTGCTTGCTATTCATTTTACTTTCAAAGGAGAAGCGCGAACCATCTACGCCAAAGCTGAAAACCTGAATATGACCGGCAGTATTAAGGACAGGATGGCTTTTCACATTTTATCAAACGCTTACAAACTGGGGCACCTGTATCCCGGTGACAGGATCATCGAAGCGACAAGTGGGAACACAGGAATTTCTTTTGCAGCTATTGGCCGGGCTATGGGGCATCCGGTTACAGTTTTTATGCCGGACTGGATGAGTGATGAACGCAAAAACCTCATTCGAGGTCTTGGATCAGATATCAGGCTTGTCAGCAAGGAAGAAGGTGGATTTTTGGGCAGTATCAGCATGGCCGAAGACCTGGCTAAAAACACGTCCCTTACTTTCCTGCCCAGGCAGTTCTCAAACAATGACAATGTTGAGGCACATTATCAAACCACCGGACCCGAACTATGGTGGCAACTCAGGTACCGCAATCTAAAACCTGATGCATTTGTAGCCGGGGTTGGAACAGGTGGAACAGTTATGGGTGTAGGTAAATTTCTTAAAGAACAAGACCCGTCGATTAAAATCCATCCTTTGGAACCGGCGAATTCGCCAACACTGTCAACAGGTCATAAAATTGGAAAGCACCGCATCCAGGGCATTTCTGACGAATTTATCCCTTCTATTGTTGACCTCGGCAAATTAGACAAAATCGTAAGTGTGGATGATGGAGACGCCATTATTATGGCACAACGACTTTCGATGGAATTGGGAATTGCCGTTGGCATTTCTTCAGGTGCCAACTTTTTAGGGGCGCTTAAACTTCAAAACGAAATGGGTAAAGATGCAGTAATTGTTACTGTATTTGCCGATAGCAATAAAAAATACCTGAGTACTGACCTGATGCACAACGAACCGGTAAAAAAAGATTTTCTTTCTCCTGATGTTGGCTTGTTAAGCTTCAGGGCATTGAAACGTGTTTGTCACACCTGCTGCGATCCGACAGACTGCGTTGAAGCACATTACCACGGAGATGATATTGAATTCATGCTACCGTATTGTGCTAGACGCGGTCAGCATAATATAAATCTACCTGAAATAAAAGTTTAGATTTTATCAGGAAACAGGGAGACAACAACCAAACCAACGGCTAATCCCCCAATACCGATAAGCACAAACAACCCCCCAAGTACAGGTTTTTTCTTCCAGAAAAAAAACAATCCTAACAGGACAAACAGGACTGACTCGATGAATAATGAGAGGATCATTTGTCAAAAATAAATATTATTGTCTTTCATCTTCATGTGTTTATTTAACCACAAAAAAAGCCACACCCAAAGGCATGGCTCCATGATAGTTACGCAGGTATGTGTTTTAACGAGGATTCATTTAATAATTTACAACTTGGTATTTAAATCAAACTATCTTTTGAGATTCAGTCTATCTGGAGTAATGGAGTGATGGAAGGTCGGATTCTTCTATAATTCCGACATTCCGATATTCTATCCTTTTACAACTTCAACCGCATTGTTTTCGAACTGTTGCCCAAAACAATCATCAGGTAATAATTTCCATGTTGCTTTTTACTCAAATCCATCTTCACCTTGTATTTGTTATTCATCAATTCCGGTTTACTATTAAAAACTTTGTCGCCATAAACATTGTAAACAGCCACTTTTGGGGCACCTTCCTCTTTGAGGGTGAATGACAGGTCAATAACCCCATCTTCGTTATTAATATCAATTTCGTCAAGCTCGAGGCGGTCGGGTTTATTTTTAATGCCGGCTTCTCTTAATTCGATATCGGGTACATCCATACTCCTACTGTGTTTCCAAACGAACTTATTGCCGTGTGGAAAATGTGATTCCGGCATCATAAAGACTTCCATATTGTGTATTTTTTCCAATTCTTCGAGGTCTTCCAATTCCTCCAGATAGTCTAATTCAATGATCTTATCATGCATTTTACCTTCTTCGTCGATGATCATGATCTGCATTTCTCTCATCTCATTATTTAGTTCAGCCATTTCTTTGTGAAGGTCTTCCATATCAAATTCATATTCAATCACATGCTTTTCCACATTTCCATCTTTGATAATGATGACTCTCTTTTCTGTATCGAAATCCCAATCCGTATCTTCGTCACCTTTTGAAATGACAATTATCTTTTTGTTGACCTCTACATCATGATCTTCATCAATATCTACCATAACATCTACCATCACACCGGCTGTTGAATCCCCCTCAATATCCATGGTAAATTGTCTTACAATTGTTTTCACGTCCTGATCGCTGCTAACAGTGAACGTAGTATCCTTTACTATCTTTTTTCCATCAACTTCTTTAACGATCTTAACTGTTATCGTTTTTTCTTTTGTGTCTTCCTGCGACAATAAAGCAAATGGTATCGACAGAAAGAAGGCCACTAAAAGAATTGTTTGAATTTTAATCATGTTTTTCATCTGTTAAAATATTTACGTTTTGTGATGACAAATGTATCTCAACATCCTCATTATAAAGGTTAAAGGGGGTTAAAAAAGGTTAAAGAAAGGTTAAAGT
>JAUXBM010000222.1 GCA_030619415.1 Chlorobiota bacterium | reverse complement strand
TATTATTTTCTCAATTGTCTTTTCAGAAGCCTGCCATTCGATTAGTTTTTGTTTTACATCAAAAATGCATCGTTCCTGATAAGAACAATATTTTCGCGCTTTGTCTAACAAAAAAGTCTGTTCCGGCGACATATCGAAGGGGTTTTAAAATCAACTCCTAAAATACGAAAAATGAGAAATAAATCCCCGTCAGGGAAAAGAATAAAAACCAATGGTCTAAAGTGGCTGTTTAATCTAATTCGAAAAATAATGCAAAGTTACATCGAAAGCCCGTATGCCATCGTTATATGCTAAATGCGAAGGGATAATCAATTTTATTTTACCTCCTTCGCCAATCATCGGAATACCTTCCTGCCAGCCTTTAATAAGGTTGTTAATGTTAGAAGTGAAAAATGCGCCTTCGTCGAAAATGGTACCTGTAAGATAATATCCACTGTAAGTTACGGTAATCGTTGATCCGGCCTTGGGGTGTTTATCGTTTCCCATCTGATTAATTACATAATAAAGTCCACTTGCCGTAAACTGCCCATCCAACTTATGTGTTGCAACATAATCTTCAATTTCTGCATGTTCTGTCTCGGCTTTGCCTGGGCCTTCATCAGTCGTTTTTTTACAAGCTCCAATCGCAAATAAAACGACCAACAATAAGCCGATTAACAATCCTTCTTTCTTCATGGCTTTCTACAATTTCTTAAAAACAAGTCGGCAAAAATAGTGAATTGCGGGATATTGGTTTGATGTGCTACAGAAAAAGTTCAAGGCATTCATTTATTCTTACTTTTGCGGGGATGTTGTACCTCCCTTGAGGGGTAATACCAAAAAAGAAAACATTCAATCATGAAAAAAATCCTGATCCCTGTTCTTTTCCTTTTTCTTTATTCATGCGAAGGAGTTAAAGTAACCAATAACTGGGATAAAAAATTAGATTTTAATCAGTTTAAAACTTACAGCCTTTTTCCATGGGATACGCATAATGATCAGATTGTAAATGATTACGACAAACAGACCATTTTATCAGCCATCAAAATTGAGATGGAAAAAAGGGGTTATAAATTTGTTAAAAAAGATGGCGATCTTATTGTTTCTACTTTTGTAATTGTAGAAAACAAGACCAGTTACCAGGCTTATACATATCACTATGGCGGATGGGCCGGATATGGTGGCGGATGGGGCTACTACGGCGGAATGGGATATTATGGCTACGGATGGGGGCCGGGCTATTCGTCAACACAGATTTACAGCACCGATTACCAGCAAGGAACTTTGCTCATCGATGTATTTCAACTATCAAACAAAAAGTTGGTTTGGCAGGGCATCGGTACCGGCGAAACGACAGAAGACCTGGATAAAAGAGACAGACGGTTGCCAACTATTATTTCATCTATCTTCAGAAGGTTTCCCGTTACTCCAAAGAGCAAAAAGCAATTGGATGCGATGAATGCTGAATAGTTTTTTACTATACTATTCTGATAGAAGTCTATCAACCAGCTCCGGGACACCCACACCTGCTTTTTTCCTGATTACTTTCAAATTTGAAATTCCGGAAACTTGAAAAGCTTTCGGGTCAACATAAAATTTAGGTACATCATCGCTGACATAATTGATCAAACCTGCTGCCGGGTAAACGACCATAGAAGTGCCAATGACAATTACTATATCAGCCTTTGAAACTATTTCAACGGCAGGTCCAATCATGTCAACGGCTTCTCCAAACCAAACGATGTGTGGTCGGAGCTGTGAACCTTTCTCACATTTATCTCCCATTTTCAGTTCCCACTGGTCCATTGTATAAACGAGGTTTGGATTAATGGTGCTGCGAACTTTTTTCAATTCTCCATGGAGGTGCAATACATTCGATGAGCCTGCTCTTTCGTGAAGGTTATCAACATTTTGAGTGATAATCCGGACATCAAATTTCTTTTCTAACAATACCAAAGCCCGGTGTCCCGGATTGGGTTCAACTTCAAAAAGTTGTTTTCGACGTTGATTGTAAAATTCCATGACCAGTTCAGGATCATTTTTCCAGGCAATGGGTGAGGCAACATCCTCAAATCGATGATTTTGCCAAAGGCCATCATCATCACGAAAAGTTTTCACTCCGCTCTCGGCACTCATCCCGGCACCGGTGAGGACGATGAGTTTTTTCATAGTAGATGGTTTAGTTACAAATATAACCAATTCTATTTGAACCAGTCCACCCGGTACTGATCCCGATGGCTATCGGGATCAGTACCGGGCATAAAAAAAACGCCCCGGGATGGGGCGTCATTAGCCTAAACAAGAATCGCAACCATTAATGATTTAGGCAGTATCTATAAAATGTTCATGTCGTCTAAAATCTTCATGACATCTTTTACCGATTCTGATGAAGTATTCAGCAGTTTTTGCTCGTCCTTGTCAAGTTCAACCTCAATGATTTCTTCAACACCATTTTTCCCGAGCTTGACCGGAACCCCCAAATATACATTTTTTAAACCATATGAGCCATTTAAATAGGCACAAACCGGGAAAATTCTTTTCTGGTCATCCACAATTGCTTCCACCATTTGCGCGGCGGCGGCACCCGGTGCATACCAAGCCGAAGTTCCCATCAGGTTAACCAATTCCCCACCACCTTTTTTGGTGCGATCAACAATTTTATCCAATTCATCCTTGCCGAGAAGCTGTGTTACAGGAATACCATTTACCGAAGTATATCTTGGTAATGGCACCATCGTATCACCATGTCCACCCATCAGCAAAGCATGAATATCAACAGGAGACACATTAAGTGCATTGGCTAAAAATGAACGATAACGACCTGTATCGAGAATACCGGCCATTCCGAAAACTTTATGAGCAGGTTTATTCGATGCTTTAAACGCCGCATAGGTCATAACGTCAAGTGGGTTACTTACCACAAGAATAATAGCATCAGGCGAATATTTGACGGCTTTTTCAGTTACTTCTTTAACAATTCCTGCATTGGTTTTGATCAGGTCATCGCGCGACATTCCCGGTTTCCTTGGGATACCTGAGGTAATCACAATTATACCAGAGCCTTTTGTTTTTAAATAATCGTTTGTTGAACCGATTACCCTGGTATTAAAGTGACTAATTGCAGCCGTTTGCCAGATATCAAGTGCTTTGCCTT
>JAUXBM010000020.1 GCA_030619415.1 Chlorobiota bacterium | reverse complement strand
AATATCAGGGCAATAGGGAAAATCCAACTTATAATTTCTGTGCCCCAGTTGTGTCTGTTCTCAGTTTCGACATAAACCTGAGAAATTGAATTGACACTTTGGGCTTCGTCAACCTGTTCGATGAATTTTTCGGGCGAGGCAACATTGTAATAATATTGTGCACCTTTCTGGCCAAAAGCCGATTCGTTTTGAACGTCTTTGTATTTTTCTTCGTTCAGTTTTTCAGGCCTGATGTATATTTCGGCAAACTCCTTATTTACCAGCACCACCTTCTCAACATCACCGCTTTCGAGCATTTCCTTGAGGTCCTTCCAATTTGTTTGCTTGGCAGTACCGCCCCAGTTGATAAATTGAATCCCAATAAATACCACAGCAAGAATCCCGTAAATCCAATAAAAATTGAACTTTGGTTTATTGCCATCCCCTTTTCCTGTAAAGTTCGAAAAAAGATTGCTGGACTCTTTAGTATCTTTATTTTGTTTAGGCTCTTCTTTATTATGTTCTGACATTATGGCTGTTCATTAAATAATGCTTGCTGCTAATCATCGCTTTTGTATTCCTTCTTCAGTGCGTCTGCCCACAAATCCTCTAATTGATAAAATGTTCTGATGTCCTCCAGGAATACATGGATGACCACGTCGAAGTAGTCTATCAAAATCCATTCCGAATTTTCATGGCCCTCGCGATTAAAAGGTTTTACACCACATTGCTCCCAAACAATTTCGACCACATTGTCGTAAATGGCATCCACCTGTACTTTGGATGGAGCATGACAAATCAAAAAATATTTAGTGACGGCATTCGGAATATTCGAAAGGTCGAGGCTTATTATTTGCTTTGCCTTTTTATCCTGCATCGCAGCAACGGCTTGCTTGAGGATAAAACCAGAATCATCATTTATTATTTTTGCGCACATATTTTTTTGATGCCCTGTTTGGGCTTGTAACAAGCGGCAAAAGTAGCGAAAATACACGAAGTTAATGCATCAGGATAGGATTGCAAAGACTGAAAATATTATGTTTACCTGAACCCCTGATTTGATAATTTTGCACAATCAATAATGAATTTTGAAATCATCCATATTAGCGAGCTTGAGTCAACAAACGACTTTGCTTTTCAATTAATTGAAGAAAGGATTGTAAACGAGGGTGTTATAATATGGGCGGATGAGCAGATAGCAGGCAGGGGATATGGAAAAAATAAGTGGGAAAGTGAAAAAGGCTTGAACCTGACTTTCAGCCTGGTGCTGAAACCAACATTTATACCACCCGGCGATCAGTTTGAGCTAACCCAAATTGTTTCAGTGGCTCTGATCAATTTACTCCAGCAAATCATACCCGGAACCTTATTGAAAATTAAATGGCCAAACGATATTTATGCTGATAGCAAGAAGATAGCCGGGATATTTATTCAAAATATTATTAGAGGTCATGATATTGATTTTTCTATTGTTGGTATTGGTTTGAATGTGAATCAGCTGAGGTTTCATTCAAATGCCTCCAATCCTGTTTCTTTGATTCATTTTCTAGGTAAAGAATATTTAATTGAAAGCTTGTTAACTCAACTGCTAACAGAGATTGATAAAGTCTATACAAGTGCCATGTCATCACACTATATGGAAGGACTGAGGAAAAAGTATCTGCAAAATTTGCGCAATTATATGGAGTGGGCGGCGTATAAAGAAAGACAAAACCGGTTTGATGCAAAAATATTGGGGGTTGACCAATTTGGACGACTAATCCTTCAAACTGAAAATGGAGAAAAAAGAATTTTTGATTTTAAAGAAGTTGAGTCGGTAATTTAATTTAGCTCCCTAAAACGATTGATTAGCTAAATACTTCGTTTAGTTTTTCTCCCATCACATTTACCAGGTTTTCAAGCGGTCGTTTGGCCACCATGGCAATCATTGGGTTTAGGTCAGCATCTATTTCAACAACGCCTGTTGTTTTTTGTTCGTCCAATGCATTTGCCTCGAGTTTTAATAGCAGGTTGAATTTGATTGGAGAAACCTCCGGAATTACTTCAATCGTATGAAAAGGTTCTTTTCGGGCATATTTGAGGCTGATAGATGCCATGCCCTGGATGTCGAATGAGCAAGTGTCGGCATCCGATTTCCAGTTTGCTGCCTGCTCAGGCATGAGCCCTTCAAAATTATTAAAGTCGCTTAAAAACTCGAATACTTTTTTTTGGTTGGCGTTAATGGTTGCCGGTTTACTCGATAATTTCATAAAACATTATTTAGTTCGGGCATCACTCCATGCCTGTGGGTCTTTCTTCCAATCCAGTAAAGATTCTCTATCCTTATTTGAAATATATTCACTTTCAATCGCTTCTTTGATCAGGTAATCATAACTTGAAAGCGTGATCAGCTGGCAATCGGCATTTTTAAAATTATCTTCGGCTGTTTGTAAGCCGTAAGTAAAAATAGCAGCCATTCCTTTTACTTTTCCGCCGGCTTGGCGAATAGCGGTAACAGCATTGAGGCTGCTTTTTCCGGTGGATATCAAATCTTCAATTACCACAACCGACTGACCTTTGTTTAAAATACCCTCAATTTTATTGGTTAAGCCATGTTCTTTTTGTGAGGAACGTACATAAATAAATGGAAGGCCTAACTCCTGGGCTATTAGCACACCTTGTGGAATACCAGCAGTGGCAACTCCGGCAACCACGTCAAAATCACCATAATGCTCAGCAATGGCTTTCACCAGTTCCTGCCTGATGTAAGTCCTGATTTTTGGAAAGGAGAGTGCTTTCCGATTGTCGCAGTAAATGGGCGATCGCAGTCCTGATGCCCAAGTAAATGGTTCATTATTATTGAGCTTGATGGCCTTAATTTGAAGCAGGGAGGCCACAACTTGTGCGGCAGTTTCAGGGTTATAAATCATGTGACAAACCTACATAAAAATTGATCACAATTATACCTGGAAGATAGCTGAAAATGAATTGTTAATTTACAATACAAAATTATATTTGTATTATTAAACGCTTTTTGATGGTGAATGCTGACTATACCATTTTTGTTGATCAAACGCATTGGTACCTGATGGAAATCAGCAGTCAACAAAACCTTAGCCCCCAAACCCAAGAGAATATCACCGAAGTTGTATGGTTAAATGTTCAACAAAGTCGCGAAGCATTAACGCAAAGTTACAGGTCGTTAAACGATAGTTTGTCGCGGTACATTACTGAATAATCCGATTATCATATCTTTACATTTTAAAATAGTATTATTCGAATGAAAAGCATTGCCATTTTCCCCGGTTCCTTCGATCCAATTACGTTGGGTCATGTTTCAGTGGTAAAGAGATCGCTCGGTTTGTTTGATGAATTAATCATCGCCATCGGCATAAATGCTGATAAAAAACAAATGTTTACAGTTGAACAGCGCAAAGCGTGGATTGAACTGGTGTTTAAGAACGAAAAAAAAATCAAGGTGGCGACCTATGAAGGCTTAACAGTCGATTTTTGCCGGAAGAAAAATGCGCAGTTTATTTTGAGGGGTTTGCGTACTGCTGCCGATTTTGAGTTTGAGAGGGGCATTGGCCAGATCAACCGAAAACTTGATCCAAATATTGAGACTGTTTTCCTGCTTACCGAAGCGCAGTACACGCCAATCACTTCCTCCATTGTAAGAGATGTACTTAGAAATGGAGGGGATGTAAGTACAATGGTACCCGATGTTTTGCAAATTCACAAGCGTAAATAATAATTTTCCGACATTCAAACCTCTAAACATTTGCCAGTGAAAATACCGCGATATCAAGCATCTTTTCAGCTAATTTTTCTGTTTTTTCTTTTTCTGTTTTTTTGGAAGTCTTTATTGTCTCAAACAATTTCGGTGAACGGAAAAGCAGATGGAACCTCCGGTGAATTGGTAAGGATCATCGTTTATGCCGACCAGTTTTCACTTCTGCAAAAAACAATTGTATCAACTTATACCGATGAAAATGGAGCCTTCAGCTTCAGCCCTGAAGTTGATGAATCAACTTTTGCCTTTATTGCCGTGGGATTGAAAAAGGCAGAGTTTTATATTAAACCCGGCGCCAGTTACATCTTCACAATTCCACTTGATACGACTTCAGAAACAGGCTCTATTTTTGATAAGAAACCGTTACAATTTACCTATCAGGCCGATGATGAAGGACTTTCGGATGCGATCACAGAATTCAATATTGAGTACAATAAGTTTTTATATGAATATGCTGATAAGATTTATCGCGGACGTGATAAAAGTTCAATCGTCACTTTCAGGGATAAAATTGAAAATCAATTTAAGGATGTAGATAATCAATATTTCAAAGATTATGTTCGCTATACTTTTGCCTCTTTGGAATGGATCAGTAAAATGAAAAACAACGTTGAAATTCTTCAGGAATACTTTGTTGACCAGCCTGTCCTATACCAAAACATACAATACACGGAATTTTTCAGCGAATTTTTCAAATCTTATTTCGGGTACGATAAGGTCTTTGATTATGATGATTTGATACACGCAATAAACGAAGGCGACGGAGTGAATGAAGTATTCAGTTTAATTGAGCGGGATAGCTTATTTGACAATGATATAAACCTGCGCGATTTGATAGTGACGAATTTAATTGCAAAAAAATATTTTAGTGCTGATATTTTGAAGAATAAAGTTTTTGCTTTACTTGAAGAATTGAGTCTGGTTGGCAGCACGAACGAAATCAGGAATATTGCAGGAAATTACATCATAAAACTGAAAAAACTGGAGCCGGGCAGGCAGGCCCCGAACTTTTCGCTCAAAGATGCACAAGGGGACTCTGTAGACCTTCAATACTTTATGGATCGGCACTTGTTGATAAACTTCGTAAAGCCCGATTGCATGATATGTCTCGATCATTTTCAATTGCTGGAGGAACTGGAGAAACAGTTTTCAAATGAACTACAAATAGTTACCATCGTTTATGGTGAACCTTACCCTGAGGTTGTTAAATATGCTTCCGATCGTGATTTTCGATGGCCGGTATTAAACCTTGATGACAATATTTTACTGCTTGAAGCCTACAATATCAGGGTTTACCCTTCATACATCCTTATCAATCCTGATGGATTAATAGGCATGGCAACTGCCCCAATGCCCGACGAAAATCTCGATTTGTTCATCAGGCGGCAAATTTCAAATTTTGAGAAAAAGCATTAACTAAACCTGCCAGACTGAAAAACATAACCCGAAGCCATCTAATTTATTAGATGGCTGATTTCAGTCGTCCTTACGGGATTCGGTTCATTGAAACCACATCCCTCAGGGATTGAATGAAATATAGAACTCGGATTTATCCATGGGCTCACAATATTATTAAATCATTTACCTTTGCAGCCCTTCCGCAACAGCTACATAAATTAGTGGTGGAACAGTTATTGATAGCAATAATTGCTAAGAAAGAAAGATTATGATCAAGATATTTAGTAAGTTCCTTGGAGACAAAGCCAGCAGGGATTTGAAGGTATTAAACCCTATCGTTAAAGATATTCATGAAGCCTACACCTCAATCAGTAAGCTTGACAACGACGGGCTGCGCGAAAAAACCGCTGAATTTAAAAGTCGTATTGCAGACAATATTGCTGGCGAAAAGGCTGAAATTTCAAACTTAAAAAAGCAAATTGAAGAAAGCCCGGACATGGATGTCAACGAAAAGGAGAAATTTTATGAAACCATTGATAAACTCGAAAAACAGAGTTACGAAAAAACGCAACAAGCTTTAAATGAAATACTTCCTGAAGCTTTCTCTGTAATGAAAGAAACGGCAAAACGTTTCAAGGAGAACGAGGTGGTAAAAGTTACGGCCAATGAATATGACCGTTTACTTGGGGCTACCATGGAGAATGTAACCATTGAGAGGGATCAGGCGCTTTACAGTAACTCATGGATGGCAGGTGGAAATATGATTACCTGGGATATGGTTCATTACGATGTTCAGTTGATTGGAGGAGTTGTATTGCACCAGGGCAAAATCGCGGAAATGGCAACCGGGGAAGGAAAAACACTTGTTGCAACATTGCCGGTTTATCTTAATGCTTTATCAGGTAAGGGGGTCCATATTGTTACCGTGAACGATTATCTAGCCAAGCGCGACAGCGAATGGATGGGGATGCTGTATATGTTTCATGGGTTGAGTGTTGATACCATCGATAAGCATCAGCCTAACTCTAACGACAGGCGGAAAGCATACCTGGCGGATATCACCTTTGGTACCAACAATGAATTCGGGTTTGATTATCTGCGTGACAATATGACAGGAAATCCGGAGGAACTTGTTCAACGTGCGCACAATTATACCATCGTAGATGAGGTTGACTCTGTATTAATTGACGACGCACGAACACCACTCATTATTTCAGGGCCTACTCCCAAAGGCGACAACCAGGAATTTGACACACTTAAGCCGGATGTACTCAAATTGTACAACGCGCAAAAAACATTTGTCTCTTCCTTATTGGCTGAAGCAAAGAACATCTTAAGGGAGAAAACAGATAATGAGCAGGTAAAAAAAGGAAGCGACTTATTGTTCAGGGCATTCCGGGGACTTCCTAAAAACAAGGCACTTATTAAATTCCTGAGTGAAGAAGGAAACAAAACACTGTTGCAAAAAACCGAGAGTTTTTACATGCAGGAGCAAAGTAAAAACATGCACATCATTGATGATGAATTGTTTTTTGTAATTGATGAACAACATAATTCGGTCAACCTTACCGAAAAAGGCATCGACTTATTGTCGACATCTTATGAGGAAAATGAGTTTTTCGTCCTGCCGGATATCAACCTGAAAATACATGAGCTTGAGAGCCAGTATCTTCCTGAAAAAAAATTCCTCGCCACCAAAAATGACATCATCAAAGATTACTCGTTGAAATCAGAACGGGTGCATACCGTACACCAGTTGCTAAAGGCGTACACAATGTTTGAGAAAGACATTGAATACGTCATCATGGATAACAAAATTAAAATTGTTGATGAGCAGACGGGCCGTATCATGGAGGGGCGTAGGTATTCGGATGGATTACACCAGGCCATCGAAGCAAAGGAAAATGTAAAAGTAGAAGCAGCCACGCAAACATACGCTACAATTACCCTCCAGAATTATTTCAGGATGTACAAAAAGCTGGCTGGGATGACTGGTACTGCCGAAACTGAGGCCGGCGAACTCTGGGATATCTACAAACAGGATGTGATAGTGATTCCAACCAACAGGCCCATTGTGAGGGACGACCGTCAGGACTTCGTGTACAAAACCAAACGGGAAAAATACAATGCCGTCATTGATAATATTGGAGAACTTGTCGAGAAAGGCAGACCTGTGCTTGTGGGAACAACTTCAGTGGAAACATCAGAGTTGCTAAGCCGAATGCTAACCCGTAGGCATATCGAACACAACGTGCTCAATGCTAAGTTGCACCAAAAGGAAGCGCACATTGTTAAAGAAGCTGGTAAGTCGGGTATGGTTACGATTGCCACCAACATGGCTGGTCGCGGTACAGATATTAAACTTGGAACCGGTGTTATAGACGCCGGTGGATTGGCCATCATCGGGACTGAACGTCATGATTCACGCCGGGTTGACCGCCAGTTAAGGGGTCGTGCCGGCCGCCAGGGAGACCCTGGTAGTTCGCAATTTTTTGTCTCACTTGAAGATGATTTGATGCGCATGTTCGGGTCGGGACGTATTGCCGGAATTATGGACAGGCTGGGTCTCGATGAAGGCGAAGTGATCCAACACAGCATGATTACAAAATCTATCGAAAGGGCGCAGAAAAAAGTAGAAGAGAACAACTTCGGTATCCGTAAACGGTTGCTCGAATATGATGATGTTATGAATTCGCAGCGCGAAGTAATTTATAAACGCAGGCGGCATGCCTTGTTTGGTGAACGCTTATCGGTGGATATTTCGAACATGATGTACGACCTTTGTGAACAAATCGTTGATGAATACCAGATGGATCGGGATTTTGAAGGGTTCCAGATGGAAATGTACAGGACTTTCGCTGCAGAATCACCGGTAGATGAAAAAGAATTTCTCGCGATCAATGCTGAAGAACTAGTCGACCGACTGTTTGAACTGGTTTATAAAAACTATACCGAAAAGCGGAGTGCATTGGCCGAAAAGACTTATCCAATCATTAAGGACATTCACGAAAACCAGCCTCAATTCGAAAATATCGCCATTCCTTTTTCTGATGGAATGAGGAATGTACAGATCATAGCAAACATGAAAAAAGCGGTTGATTCGAAGGGAAAGGAAGTGGCTCTTGCGTTTGAAAAAGGAATTACACTGGCATCCATCGATGATTCATGGAAAGAGCAGCTTCGTGAAATGGATGACCTGAAACAATCGGTACAGAATGCCAGTTACGAACAAAAGGACCCTTTGCTGATCTATAAATTTGAATCGTTTAATCTTTTCAAAACGATGATCCAGAAGGTAAACAAAGATGTTGATTCGTTCCTTATTAAAGGCGATATCACCTTGAAAGATCAATCAACCGTTCAGGAAGCCCGCAAACCACGTGGATTGGACCGTTCGCAAATGAAAGAAGAACGGGGAGACCTTTTGTCCCAGGCCCACAGCGATACACAAACCCAAGTTAAAACACAACCTGTAAAAGTGGAGAAGAAAGTGGGACGCAACGATCCGTGTCCTTGTGGAAGTGGTAAGAAATACAAACAATGCCACGGAAGGGCAGGCATGAATTAAGTTTTAAACTCAAACCAGTTACGTACGACAATCGGTATTAGAACCGTAACTAATTTAAGTATTTCAAAAGAATTCATTTGCTAATTCGGTTTATATTTGTTGTGCACAACAAAAAACCAAACATGCACTTTGAAAAGCATCTGACAATTCTATCTTTCCTCCTGATCATTTTAGTTTTTGGAATAAATTCAAATGCTCAAAATCCATCTCCGGAGAAACCATCAAAACGACCTTCAGTGGGTTTGGTAATGAGCGGTGGCGGGGCCAAAGGTTTTGCATATATTGGTTTGCTAAAGGTGATGCATGAATCCGGACTTGAGGTTGATTATATCGGGGGAAGTAGTATTGGAAGTATAATTGCCGGTTTTTATGCTTTGGGGTATCATCCCGATACAATGACAAGCATCATCAGGGCACAGAATTGGGAAGATCTGCTGGTTGACAAGATCGACAGAAAATATATTGCCTATGATGAAAAAGAATTTGGTGATAGTTACATTATGGATTTTCCCATAAGGAAAAAAAAGGTGGGCCTCAAAGCATCACTTTATGAGGGGCAGGAAATCAACCTCTTGCTTAACCGTTTTTATTCTCCCGCTTATAAAACTACTGATTTCAAGGATTTCCAAACTCCATTTTTATGTATTGGTACTGATTTAATTGAAGGTACAGAAGTAGTACTCGATTCGGGGAATTTAGCCACAGCCATCAGGGCAAGTATGTCTATTCCGGCGTATTTTTCCCCCACTTATTATGATGGAAAATACCTCGTTGACGGAGGTGTGGTCAACAATTATCCTGTTATTGATGTCAAGAAAATGGGCGCGGAGTATATTATCGGTGCCGATGTGCAGTCGGCGAAGAAAAAAACCATTGAAGATCTTGGTACACTGACTTCTGTTCTTGACCATATCATCGGGTATAGCAGGCAGGAGGCCAACAAGGAAGGATATGCCCAAACGGATATGTACATTCATTACGAATCGCCGTATTCGACCATGGAGTTTACAAAATTTGATTCAATTCTCGCTTTTGGGCAGACTGTTGCCGAAAGCCACAGGGAAGAAATAGAAAAGCTGGCAGATTCGCTTAACGCAATTGAGTTCAAGCCATTAAAAGAATACAAGACGGTTCCGCTGGACTCAGTTTATATTGATAAACTGGTTGTGGAAGGCAACGAAAGAACACATGACGAGTATTTCGAGAATTCTTTCGGAAAGTTTGAGAATTCATGGGTATCGCTGGATGATTTGGAAGAAGAGATCAGGATGGCATATGGCAGCGGTTTTTTCAACCATATATTTTACGAATTGCGTTATGAAAACGAAAAAACCAGTCTTGTATTAAAGGTTGATGATGAAAGTGTTGGGTTTATGTCAGCGGCTGCACACTACGATGATGATTATTCAGTCAGCCTTATTGTGGCCGGAACCTTCAGAAATATTCTTGGAAAAGGCTCCAAAGTATTTACCGACCTTGTCATCGGGCCAAACCCCAGGTTCAGGGGAATGTATGTGAAAGACAACGGTGGAAAACCCGGTTATGGGGCTAAATTTGAGGCATACTCTTTTGAATTCAACGATTATCAAAAGGGTATTGATTTTACGAATCAGGTACAGGGAAAAATTCGTTTTACCAATTATAAGTTGTCGTTGTTTGCCCAGTCGATAATAAAGAATAAGCATAACTTCAGGATAGGTGCTAATTTTGAGTACTTCAGGTTTAAATCTAAAATTGAAGATGACAACCTTGATTCAATTAGTGACTTTAATTCTTATGGTAATTTATATTTCTCGTTTAACACCGATACAAGGGACAGATCATACCTGCCAACACGTGGAACCAAAGCAGAATTCAGGGTTGAGTACGTTATGCCTATCTCTTCTTCGTGGATTGAGGATTTGTTTGAGAACTCGCTTGTTTTCTGGTTTAAATACGAACAAAATATCCCTCTGGTTGGCAAAAAAGTTGTATTAAGGCCGGGCCTTTTTGCCGGAGGTACTTACCTTAGAGGCTTCCCGGTATCATCTGACCTTCCTGTACAGTCTTATCAACGTTCACCTGCACAGTACTGGTTTTTTCTTGGCGGGCAGAGCCAGAACAATTACCTGAAAACAATTCAGCCTTTTACAGGAGTGGACTTTCTTCAGCGTTATGGTCTTTACCAATATACCGTTGACCTGGATTTGCAATATAATTTTTATTCAAAATTGTATTTGACAATGATGGGTGATATTGGTGCAACTTCCTGGTTTCTTGCCGATTTGTTTACAAAAGAACAGTTTGTCGTGGGTTATGGGGCAAAAGTTAGCTACGATAGTTTTATAGGCCCGGTGGAACTTAGTGTAATGGGATCGAATATTTATCATGGTGTTTCATTTTACATAGGTATTGGGTTCTGGTTTTAAATTGATTGAATTAATAGGGACAATATGAAATACAACAGAATACTTTTAAAACTCAGTGGCGAGGCCCTGATGGGCAAACAAAGTCATGGAATTAGCCCTGAGATACTTACATCTTACTGTGAAGATGTCAGGCAGATTGTAGCAGCAGGGGTACAGGTTGCCATTGTAATTGGAGGAGGTAACATTTTCAGGGGGCTTTCAGGAGCCGCCCAGGGTTTCGACAGGGTTCAGGGCGATTATATGGGCATGCTGGCTACTGTAATCAATTCGCTGGCTTTACAAGCTGAACTCGAAAAGCAGGGCATGAAAGCCAAACTTCTTTCAGGATTGTACATTGATCCAATTGCAGAATCAACCAGTGGAAGAAAAGCAGAAAAATACCTTGATGAAGGGAATGTTGTGATTATTGCAGGAGGAACAGGTAATCCATTTTTCACAACCGATACAGCTTCAGCTCTAAGAGGTGTTGAAATAAAAGCAGATGTATTGTTGAAAGGAACGCGGGTTGATGGTGTTTATACAGCAGATCCTGAAAAAGATAAAAATGCAGTGAAATACGATTCACTCAGTTTTGATGAAGCTTATCAAAAGGAGTTGAAGATTATGGATATGACGGCTTTTACCCTGTGCAAAGAAAATAACCTGCCGATCCTGGTTTTCGATATGAACCAAAAGGGTAACCTTTT
>JAUXBM010000013.1 GCA_030619415.1 Chlorobiota bacterium | reverse complement strand
TAAAAGCAATCCTGAATCCTGACATTGTTCCGGGTTTCATCCCCTGGATATTATACGTCATTATTTTTAAGGAATCCTGGCCAATGGTAAAATTGGAAATCGAGAAAAACAATACGATAAGAGCTCCTGTTAATAAATTTTTCATTGTGATCTGTTTAATTAAAACATTGGGTTCGCCTTCTTTATTTTTTCATTGCTTTTTAGGGATTTGGAGTAATGGGTGCATTAAGCTAATTTCTATTCCATCACTCCAGTACTCCATTTTTTACCTGGCGTTTTATTTAATTGTCCTGAACTCAGTTTTTTCAACTACCCTGTACACCGGATAGGGATAATAACCGTTGCCCCATTGAGGGGTTAAGTACCGGTCAAAATAATTCCAGACCAGCAGACCGTCATCTGTTTGGGGTTCAAGAAGATAGGCTACCAGCCAGCCCAATTTCTGTCCGGTAGGAATTACATAGGTACCTTTCGGAAAAGTCTTTTCTTTTGTGACAAACTCACCTTCAATCTTGTTGGTGTAATGCCCCTGGAAGAGCCTATCGGCACCTTTCAGGTCGGAGATTTTAAATAGCTCAACTGATAATGTTGTTTCTTCACTGAACCTCTCCATTTTAATGCCATGCGTTTTCAAATTATCAATAACTTCAGGTTCGGCAACGGATAAAATGTAGGCAAAAGGAAACCTGATACTTTCCGAAGGATAGTAATCAGCGATGTAAGGAACAGCCATAGTCACTTTCCGGTCGCTTTGTTTGAAACGCCAGTAACCTTTCACGCCGGGAATGGTATCAGCCTCAATGGCTTTGATGATAATCTTTTCAGGTGTTGCCTGTCCTTTGTATTTGATGGCAAAGGAATCCTTTGCAGATGGATTTAAGCCTCTTGCAATGGTTTCTTTGTCAGCCCGATCCAGCAATTTTTTGATCTCTTTTTTGTGACTCGATGCATATTCGAGGATTGTCAGCAGCAGATGATAACTTGCATTCACGCGCGTTTTATAATCGGCGTAAACGTAATTCTCATTCAGAATTGATAAGCGGTTTCTAACACCGATATAATTAACCAGGAAGCGAGGCTCGGCAGCGTACGAAATCCAGCCTTTGCTGTAATCCATCCGGTCGATGAATTCTCCGTAAAAAATATTTTCTACATCATATTTATCCCAGAGGGTGCGGTGTACTTTTGGCATCATATCGTCGCGCATAAAATTGATGAGGTTTCTATCCCCATTCGGGTTCATCATCCAGACAAAAGTGGTGGGTTCTTCATGGTAAGAGCCGTTGGTGGTGTGACAATCGACTGAAATAGCCGGGTCCCATTTGTTCAATACATTTTGAACAACTCCTCTAATCTCGGGTGTTTCCAGCTTCATCGCATCCCGGTTCAAGTCGAGGTTTTGGCCATTGTATCGGATACCAACACTTGCCGGCCCATTCTGGTTGGTCCGGTTCTTTGTGCTGAATTTTTCATTTCCATCCGCATTTAAAATGGGGTTGATCAGCATCACTACATTTTTCATGATGTCCGACTCAGGGTCATTCAATAAATCCCGGGCAAGCATTTGTGTTGCTTCTTTTCCTTCGATTTCGCCTGCATGGATATTCCCCTGGATGTAAACAACAATGCGGTCATCATTTTTCAGATCATCCAGGTTTTCAGGCAATGGATTTCCAATCACCATTAAAGGAACTTTGCGCCCTTCGATAGTTGTGGCAATGGTTTCTAACCTGACATACGACGACTTTTCCAATTCACCAATAAAAGCCATCACTTCACTATAAGTTGAGGTTTTTTCATAGTTGGTTTTTTCGGCAGTGGTTAATAAAACTGATTGACTTTGAAGGGAGAAATAAAAAGCAAAAAACAAAATAATAGGTGCCAGTTTTTTCATAATGGTGTTATTTGTTTGGAATAGAAATTTTCAGGAAAAATCAGATAAATTTAAGTTTTTCCGGTTACTTTATCAATCACTTTTTCAACTGGATTTTTGGGGGCCTTATTTTCGTCAGGTATTGTCGATGCATTCCCGTCGCGGTAGGCATGATAGTGTGGAGATAATATTTCAACACCGGCATTGTTAAATTCCCTCTGGATGCTCTGGTTCAGTTCGGAGTAAAACTCCAGCATTTTTGATGGCTGCTTGGTGTACACATTCAATTCGTATTCCACGTAAAAATCGTTCAGGCTTTTCTGCAGAACAAACGGTTTAAAATCGCGCGTGAGGTTTTTGGTGTTTTTTGCAGCTTCCAACAGCAATTTGATAACTACTTCCGACGGAATATCATAACCGATGGTTACGGTGGGATGCAAAATTATACCATGCTCTTTTGCATTCTTGGTATAATTTAAAAGATGGGTATTGATGATGGTTGCATTGGGAATCGTAACATCTTCATTCTTTAATGTTCTTAACCTGGTGACCAGTAAAGTTTTTTCAACAACATCCCCAACAACATCCCCTATTTTCACACGGTCGCCAATCAAAAATGGTCTCATATAAGTAATCACAATTCCAGCAACAATATTTGCGATCGCGGAAGTGGATCCAAGCGAAAACAGGATTCCCAGGAAAATGGAAATCCCCCGGAAAGCCGGTGATTCAGAACCCGGAAGATAGGGGAATATGAATACCAGGGCAAAAGCATAAATAATTATCTTGACAAGATTTAAGGTGGGATTTGCCCAATACCTATGAAAACCTTTTATTTTTAATTTTTCATTTTCTATCTCTCCTGCAACATAGGTAAGAACTTGAAGAATGTACCTGGTTATAAAAACGATGATAAAAATGTAAAAAACATTGGGCAGGAAATTCCGAAAAGCCGTTAGTATATCCATTATCGGGTCTCTGATATATTCATAGAATTGACTAACAAACCCTTCGGCCCATGGCATACGGCTAAAAACCAGCGGAAAATACAAGAAAAGAATTAGCACGATAAGTACAAACCTTATAATATTCGAAACAAACACAAAAAAATAATCAGGTCCTTTAGGTGCCAGATACCTGAAAACACTTTTTCGTTTCCGCTTCAGTTTCTTTTCATACTCAACTAATTTTCTATTAATCCATTTAAACAGTCTGTTTATTATGTAAAGGATCAGAATCAAACCCAATAGGAACAGCGCTGTGTAGCCAATGTTAATCAGCCATCCGATAAGTGAATCATTTTTGACCTTATTGGTTAATGCTTTTTTGAAGATCTCAATGTACGCATTGCCAACTTCCTGCTGTGAACCGCCCAGGGGGGCAACATCAGCTTCATACAGGCTCATAATCACGAAATCTTTGTAGGCGATTATCGAGTAGTTGTTTGCCTCCGTAATATTGAATGAATCCTGTACTACATTCAATTCATCGCTAAGTTTTATTAGTCGTTCACTTATATTCCTTGCTCTTTCTTCGGGTGTATAAGGACCCAGGTTGGCAGTAACTTTAAACAATGAATCCCCGTCAAATACTACATAAGCTGAGGTTTCATTAACATTGCTTTCACCAACATTGGTATTTGTTGTATCAGGCTGTTGGGCGAGCAAACTTTGTAACGTAATTACAATTACAAAAACAATAAAGGATGATTTTCTAAACATAAGTGCAATGTTTCAGTTTGATCAGTAAAAATAATGATTTTAGCAGATATTGGAATTTAACTTTTGTGAATCGCGATCCACAGAAGCCAACAATACCAGTAAGACAGAAATAACTTTGAACAGAGCCAGGCTTCCGGCTGACACTGCAATCAATTTTGTGATTGCCCCTTTGCAGTATTTCTAATTCGTATTAATTGATCTCATAAAAGAAAGGCAGCCGTGCCTGGACACCTTCCATTTTTCGAATAGTCTGAATGTGATCGTAATAGGTTTTGAATTCACCCAGTTCGTCGCCAATGATCCGCGCTTTGGTTTCTCCGGTTAGTTCCTTTATCAATTGCTCGAAAAAGGGAAGCTGGATTGGATATTCATTAATTCTGTATTTTTCACCCAGCTCAGCTTTTTCGGCAGCATAACTGACGGCATCTTCCAGTCCGCCCAGTTGATCAACCAGTCCGAGTTCAAGTGCATCCGTTCCGGACCATACGCGTCCCTTTGCAATCCCATCTACATAATCCGGATCAAGATCACGGGTTGTGGCTACAAGCTGAATGAAACTTTCATAAATATGAATAATCGATTCATTGAGTTTTTTGTACTGGAATGGTTTCATAGGTTCCATCACATCAATGAAATCGGCATTTTTGTTGGTCATTACTTTATCGAATGTAATTCCCAGTTTATCGTTGAACAGGCCCTGGAAATTTGGAATCACACCGAAAACGCCAATCGATCCGGTAATTGTAGTTGGCTGGGCAAAAATGTAATCAGCATTCGTCGAAATCCAATATCCTCCTGATGCAGCAACATCACCCATCGAAACAATGACCGGTTTTTCTTTTGTCGCCAATTCCACTTCACGACGTATTACTTCTGATGCCAGGGCACTGCCTCCACCGGAATTTACCCTGAATACAATGGCTTTTACATCTTCATCCTGCCTTGCTTCCCTTACTGCTTTGGCCATGGTTGCAGATCCGATCTCATCAGGGCCGCCCTTGCCGGAAACAATACTGCCTTGTGCATAAACAACAGCGATTCTGTCTTTTGGGCGTTTTTTTGTTTTAGCCTTTGATTTGGCATCGATGTATTTTCCAAAGCCAACCCATTCAAGGTCATCTTCCTCGTCCACGCCGGTTTTCTCCATCAGTTTTGTGATCAATTCATCACGGTAAGTGATTCCGTCGATGAATTTTAATTCGAGTGCTTTTTGAGCCGTGGTAAGGTCAAGGTTGTCAGCGATATTATTAAGGTCTTCAACACTAATTCCGCGACTCTTCGATAAAGCCAGCAATATTTTACCCCAAATGGAATTGGCCAGTGTTTGGATTTGTTCGCGGTTTGCCGCACTCATTTTGTCAAGCATCAACGGTTCAACTGCACTTTTATATTTGTTGTTTGGGCCACGTACAACTTGCATCTCAACATCAATTTTCTCGAGCAGTCCTTTCAGGAAAGCCACCTGGACATTCAGTCCCTTGAACAAAATCATGCCTTCCGGGTTAAGGTATATCTCATCCGCCAGGCTGGCGAGGAAATAAGCTTTTTGGTCATAATTTTCAGCGTAACTATATATAAACTTTCCTGACTCTTTAAATTCGGCCATTTTGTTTCGGATTTCCTCAGTAGTACTGGTCCCCGCCGGAATGGTTTCCATGTTGAGGACAATTCCTACAATATTGGGATCATCTTTTGCCTTGTCGAGTGTTTTGAGAATGACATTTAAACCAAGTGGTTTGCTGGGCTCCATTTTCCCGAAGTCGAAATTTTCAAAAGGATTTTCTGCAGCCCTGTCTTTAATGGGTGTTTCCCATTTAATATGCAGAATCGAATTAGCTTCCACCTTCACTTCTTTCTGTTCGGTCATTGCTACGATACCGGCAATCATTCCCACGAAAATGAGGAAAATGATCAGGAAGGTTAATAATGTGCCAACGAATGAGGCAAACATAAATTTAAAGAACTGTTTCATGATTTTAGTTTTTATGATTGGATTTGTCTTACAATATTAGCAATAATAAATTAATGATATTGAAATGATTGAACAATAAATATTTTAATTTCCAATGTGGCTGAATAAATGTAGATAACTTGACAGCAATTGGATTGAAAATTTGCACTGCTTTTTGTTAAATTTGCTTCACTTAATAAGGTGTATTAATGACGCATTTCAAGGAATTATTTCTACTAACCGGAAGCAATATAGAACCCAGGCTGGATTACCTTGAAAAAGCAGAATTGCATATTGCCGAGCGTATCGGTAGTATTGTTAAAAGCTCATCCATTTTTGAATCGGAACCATGGGGTTTCACAGACGGGGGTGCATTTTTAAATAAAGTGCTCCGTGTGGAAACAGAATTGACTGCCGACGAAGTGCTCAGCATTATTTTAGACATTGAGAAAGTTGCAGGCCGCCAAAGAACGACAAATCAATATTCATCAAGAACACTCGATATTGATATTCTTTATTTTGGTGATGAAATAATTAAAAGCGATCGATTGCTTGTACCGCATCCACGATTGCAGGAACGACGATTTACATTGATGCCTTTGGCAGAAATTGCAGCGGATTTTATACATCCTGTTTTAAAAGCGACCAATGCTGAATTGCTTCACGCAATAAATGATGATTCAAAAGTATGGAGCTTCAAAGCTGAAAAATTATGAAGTATAATTTCATCGCTATAGAAGGAAATATAGGTGCGGGCAAAACGACCCTGGCTTCACGAATTGCAGAGGATTTTAACGCAAAGTTGATTCTGGAACAATTTGAAGACAATTCATTCTTACCTAAATTTTATAAAGAACCTGAAAAATATGCTTTTCCGCTTGAGATGTCATTTCTTGCTTCGCGGTTTCAGCAATTGAAAGACCAACTGGTTACACCTGATCTTTTTAAGGCATTTACCATTTCTGATTACTTTATCATAAAGTCGTTGATTTTTGCCCGGAAAACTTTGGCAGAAGATGAGTTCAAATTGTACACACGCTTTTTTAATATCATCTATCAACAGCTTCCAAAACCCGATTTAATGGTTTACCTGTACGTTGACACACCAAATCTACAGCAAAACATAAAGTTGCGCGGACGGCCTTACGAACAAGAAATCAAAGACGATTATTTAAACAAAATTCAGAGCGGGTATTTGGAGTTTATCAAGCAGCAAAGCGATATGAAAATACTCGTGCTTGATACAAATGACATAGATTTTGTTCAGAATGAGGATGATTATAAACGAATCGTCAATACCATCGAAAAGGATTATACACCGGGGGTTCACCGGATTATTTTCTAATATAAAAATTCCTGTTTCTCTCCCCCTCGACCGAAGGGAGTCCGTATGGACGGGGGAGATGTCCGAAGGACAGAGGGGTAAAAAAAAAGTCCCACTCAACCTGAGCGGGACTCTTCAATGAAAAAGTTATTTCTATTGCTCGATTCCAACTAATGCTTTAAAGTCAGGATCGTTTTCTAATTTCAGGAATTCCCTGTCGTAAGCAGCCTTTTCCTTAAACTCTCCGTTCATATCTATAGCCTGGCCGAGATAATCTAGCGTACTGGATTTATCATCCTGGCGAGCTGCAGTAATTGCCAATAGGTACATTACTTCAGCATCCTTAGGCTCAACACATTTAAAAGTACTTTGAGCAGAAGAATAGTCTTTGTTCAATAGTTGAGCAAGACCAAGGTTGTAATCGCAGCTGTATCCACTCAGGTAGCTAACAGCTTCTGGATATTTACCGTAATAAATGTTTACAATACCCATGTTATAATTTACGTCACCACCAAGCTCTTGTGATTTCATAAAGCTTTCTTCAGCCATTTTATAATCACCAGACAATGCGTAGTAAACACCAAGGTTATTATAAACCTGGTATGAGTCATCTTTAAGCTCCATCGCCTGATCGATCATGGCTTTGGCTTCTTCAAGGTTCCTGTCTTCCAGTTCAACAACAGCGGCATTATTATATCCCCTGTAGCATTTTGGATATTGTTCCATAACGGCTGCATAAATTACTCTCCTGGTTCCATTATCAGTTGTTAATGTACCGGCATAAAGCAATTCAGCAAGACTGAGTTGTTCTGGATCAGATGTAGATAGTTCAGCAATTTCTTCAGCACTTCTCTTTGGTTCAAATGTATTCACATCAACTACGGCACGTCGTAAAGCAGGAAGAATGTCGCGTTCCAATTCAGGATAGATCAATATCATATTCCTGATTTCCTCTTCTTTCTCTGCAGAAGTACCGGCAGAATTAATTACATTAACAATGGCGTTTTTGTCTTTGATATCAGAAGCTTCAACAGCTTTCATAAAACCATTCCAGTCAGGTCCGTTGGCTGTTTCAATCACTTCAATCATATCATGCGCTTCTTCATCAATCATTTCATTGTCTTTTGAAGCTTTCTTAACTTTGCTTCTCATATAATCGATGGCAGTTTCGGCTCTTTTTAGAGAAAGATCCTGGTTGAAAGTTTCTTCACCTTCCGGAGAAGCCCAGCCGTCAACAGTTAAATTCTTGACTACCCATCCTTTTTCCATGTCACCAATTACACCATCTCTGGCTTCGGAGTTGGCCTCATCTTTATTAAGCGGAAGATTCATGTTTTTGTTTGACCTGTTCACCTGGAAGTAAAGATTGGCTTCCTGTGTACTGATGGTTTCAAGTTCATATCCGTGAGGAGAAAAATCAACAATCTCACTGTTCCTTACGTATTTTGAAGTGTGAATAACACCATCATCAAGTTTCCTTGGCGGTTCTGCAAGGTATGCTTTACCTGACATAGCTGCGTCATCGCAGTTTTCATAAACATCTCCATTGTATTCGTAGAAAACAGGTTCCACGTACAGTTCTGATACATCCATTTCCGGATCATAAGCAATCGTAGAAGTGTAAGTAAACGAGCCTCCATTTGAATGGCTGATCATCACCCCTTCACCTTCGACAGCTTCGCCTTTGAAATTCATTGTTTCATAAGCAGTTTCTCCACCTTCGTATTTCAACACGGGAGTAAAGCACATAACAGCTTTTTTGTCGAAATATTTTGGAGGAAATGTACCGGTTATAGTAACTTCAACAGAATCACCGGCTTCTTCGAGCGGTTGAGGTGTAGCAGCTAACTGGACATCATCGAAGTTATCAGCCATCTTCTTGATCTTGTTGCCGCCGAATTTAAATCGCGCTCCAAAATTAATATGAGAAAAGACATCGCTCTTAACTTCCATAGCACCATGGGTTATACCATCGGCAATATCGGTATCCATCCAGGTATATGCATAATCTGCATAAATATCCCATTTGTCGCTGACATGGAAATTCATAGTAAGTCCAACAGGAACTGTTAAGGCGACTTTTCGGTCACCGATTCCACCACCTTTCGAACTTTCAGGGCTGTCATCATATCCGATCCTGGCGATTTGAGTCCCGGTGTTCAGGTCGTACACAACAGATTTCCATTGTGCCTGACCAACACCTGCATGGATGGCAAAAGTAACCAGGCGTCCTTTGTAACCACCCCACCAATTGGATAGGTTAACACCTACATTGATATCACCTCCAAAGTAGTCGGCGGTAAACTCACCATCAACAGGCGTATTGGATCCTGTTGGATATACATTTTTCTTTTCACCATCAAAAAATCCACGGTTAAGGTTGATGTAAGTGCTCCAAACCTTATTCCAGTAACGTCCAAAACCAACTGCTCCGTTAATGTTAGTATGGTTTAAGTCAGGAAAAAAACTGTAGCGTGATAAGTCTGCATGACTCCAGCTGGGGCCGATCTCACCTTGAATATACCAGTATGGTGAAAATGCAATTTCTTTCTTTTTTACATCGATTTCAGTATCATTCTCACTTTCTTTAATTACCACCTTTTCCTGGGCGATGAAGCTAAACGGCATGATAAGTGCCAAAGCGATAAGATAAACTTTTGTTAAATTAGTGTAAACTTTTTTCATTGTTATAGGATTTATGGATAACTTGTATTTATATACAAAAATATTAAAAATAATTAGTTCTTGGTTATTTTCTTGCTAAGCTCGTTTAGTAATTGGTAATAAATGCAAACTTAAAAAGAAATATCATAAAATTAGTAAATTCATCATATTTTATACATGCCCTGTTAAAATAAGTTACAAAATTTGTATATAATTCATTTTGAGCAATATGTCCCAAAGGGCTATTCCAGCACTAACCGAAACATTAAATGAATGCTTGGTGCCGAATTGCGGTATCTCAATGCAATCATCAACAATTTCTGTTATTTCCTGCTCCACACCTTTTACTTCATTGCCTAAAATTAAAGCATATTTAGCATGTTGCTCCGGAATAAATTTATGGAGCAAAGTGCCACCAATTGTTTGTTCCAACGCCAAAACCTGGTAGCCACTTTCTTTCAGTTTTTCTATGGCCAGCCTGGTATTTTCAAAGTAAATCCATTCAACGGATTCAGTTGCACCCAATGCCGTTTTTTGGATATCCCGGTGGGGGGGGATCGCTGTTATTCCACACAGATAGATTCCTTCAATACGAAATGCATCAGCTGTTCTAAAAATTGAGCCAATATTGTTCAGGCTACGCAGGTTATCGAGCACTATAATGATTGGGTTTTTCTCTGCACTTTTAAAAGCGTCAACACTCAGCCTGTTCAGTTCTTCGTTTTTCAATACGCGCATAATTCTATTTTACAAACAACAGTTTATTATTGGTGACCGGGAAAACATTTTCAAATATCTTGCAAATAACCTTTTATTGTTGTATTAATTTCATATTTCGCCCCGCTGGGGCTCTTAATTGAATCATTTCTTTTTCTACAAATATTCAGCCTCCCCGCCTGCCAAAGTGTAAAACGGCGGGCAGGTACGAGGCAAATTTTCATAGTCCCATCGGGACAATATATTTGTAGACAAATGAGTTATAATTTATTTCAAGTGCCGTAGGTACGAAATAAAACAATGATTGATTCTTTTTCCAGAAAACAAAAGTTAAATATGTAAAAAAAACTAAAGTTCATACCTTGTCTTATTGGTTTGAATAATGAAATATGGGAAGTTGTGTAAAGTACTTAAAAATTAATATTAACAGAAATCCAATACCAGGCAATAAGGCCAATACAAAAGTAGCAAGAGATTATGAACAATGACATCAATTGTTAACTTTGTTCGCAATAATTCTACATTGGCAGAAAAGAGCAAAAAATATGCGGAAACGCCTTTGATGAAGCAATATAGCACCATCAAGGCGAAATACCCCGATGCGTTACTGTTGTTTAGGGTTGGCGATTTTTATGAAACATTCGGGGAGGACGCCATCAAAGCTGCAGGTATTCTTGGCATCGTACTAACAAAGCGGAGAAATGGGGCTGCGTCTTACGTGGAACTTGCCGGATTTCCTCATCATTCACTCGATACTTATCTCCCAAAACTGGTTCGGGCAGGTCATCGGGTTGCCATTTGCGATCAGCTTGAGGATCCAAAACTGACTAAAACGATTGTAAAAAGGGGAGTTACTGAATTGGTTACACCGGGGGTTTCATTAAATGACAATGTACTCGAGCAAAAAGAAAATAATTTTCTGGCGGCCATACACTTCACAGGTGGGATTTGCGGAATTTCGTTACTGGATATTTCAACAGGTGAATTTTACCTGGCTGAAGGAAATTATGAATATTTGGACAAAATATTGCAGAGCTTCCAACCCAGCGAAGTAGTTATTCAACGAAAAGAACGACAGAATTTTATTGAGCATTTCGGAAACAGGTTTTATATTTCTGTTTTTGATGACTGGGTATTTACCATTGATTTTGCGATGGATACCCTGCTGAAACATTTCAAAACTGTATCACTCAAAGGTTTTGGTGTTGAAGAAATGGAAATGGGTATTATTTCTGCCGGAGCTGCAATTCATTATTTATACGAGACACACCACGAAAAACTTGATCATATTTCGAAAGTGAGCCGCATCGATGAAAATCAATATGTGTGGCTCGATAAATTTACAATTCGAAATCTCGAACTGTTACATCCGATCAGCCCGGGAGGTAAAACCCTGCTCGACGTAATTGACAGAACGGATTCGCCGATGGGCGCACGCCTGATGAGAAGGTGGGTCACGATGCCTTTGGTTGACAAACACATCATCGATGAACGGATCAATGTTGTGGAATTTATCATCGCCAACTCCGATTGGGAAAATGATCTTCATGAAGAGCTAAAGAAATTGGGTGACCTTGAAAGACTGATTTCAAAAGTGGTGACTTACCGTGTAAATCCACGCGAGATGGTGCAATTGGGGAAAGCCCTTAAATCAGTAGGATACATCCAGGAGTTTTGTAGAAAAAGTGATAACAAGGAGTTAGCATCTATTGCGTCTCAGCTAAATCCGTGTCCTGCCCTTTCTGATAAACTGCATGGTGAGTTGAAAGAAGATCCCCCGGTATCATTGCAAAAAGGAAATGTTATCAAAAAGGGGGTGTCAGCCGAATTGGACGAGTTACGAAACCTGGCTTATGCCGGAAAGGATTATTTAGTCGGACTTCAAAAACGCGAATCAGCGGCATCCGGGATTTCATCGCTTAAGATTGGGTACAACAATGTTTTCGGATATTATCTTGAAGTAACCAATACGCACAAGGATAAAGTTCCACCTGAATGGCACCGGAAACAAACGCTGACTAATTCAGAGCGGTATATTACCGAAGAATTGAAAGAGTATGAGTCAAAAATTCTGGGCGCCGAAGAAAAAATATTGGCACTGGAGCAAAAATTATTTGATGAGGTAGTGCATCATGCAGCTGGATTTGTACAACCAATCCAACTAAATGCGGTGTTGCTGGCCCAACTGGACTGCCTGGCATCATTTGCGAAAATTTCAAAAGAAAATAATTATCAGAAACCGGAAATTGATGATGATTATAGCCTGACTATCAAACAAGGAAGGCATCCTGTAATAGAGCAGCATTTGCCGGCCGGCGAAAATTACATTGCAAATGACGTTTACCTCGACAATGTAAAACAGCAACTCATCATACTCACCGGGCCCAATATGTCGGGGAAATCGGCATTGCTCAGGCAAACTGCACTGATCGTATTGCTTGCTCAAATGGGCTGTTTTGTCCCGGCGGTTTCCGCAAAAATAGGCTTGGTTGACAAGATATTTACGAGGGTAGGAGCATCTGATAATATTGCCTCGGGCGAGTCAACATTCATGGTTGAAATGAATGAAACAGCCAGTATTTTAAACAATATTTCCAACCGAAGTCTTATCCTTCTGGATGAGATTGGCAGAGGAACCAGTACTTACGACGGTATTTCTATTGCCTGGTCGATTGCCGAATATTTGCATAGCCACCCGGCTTACAGGGCCAAAGTTTTGTTTGCAACACATTACCACGAATTGAACGAAATGGCGGCTTCCATGCAGCGGATAAAAAATTTCCATATTTCGATCAAAGAGGTAGGAAAGCAGGTAATTTTTCTGAGAAAACTTAAAAAAGGAGGAAGCGGGCATAGCTTCGGAATTCATGTTGCGGAGATGGCAGGAATGCCCAGGAAAGTTCTTGACAGGGCCAAACAGATGTTGAAAATCCTTGAGAAAACCCACTCAAGCGATGAACTGAATAAAGGAGTAAAAGATGCGGTTACATCCGACGAATTCCAACTAAGCTTTATCCAGCTTGACGACCCCCTGTTGCACCAAATTAAAGATGATATTTTGAACACGAACATTGATACGCTAACACCGGTTGAGGCTTTGATGAAACTGAATGAGATAAAGAAAATGTTGGGGGGATGATGAATGAGGAGGCCTGAGATGCAAGACCTAAGACCTTAGAAACAAGAATTTAGAGCCAAGAGCCAAGATTTAAGACCAGGAACAGTCCGCAATCTTCAGTCGACAGTCATCAGTCGACAGTCATCAATCTACAGTCGACCATTGTCAGTTGCCAGTAACCAGTATCCAACGACCAGTAACCTCCATTTTACCTCCGCCTTTGCCTCTGCCTTCGCCTAACTTATTCAGTTAAATAGCTCCCTGCAAAAAAATTAAATTACATTTTTGAAAGTTAAAATAATGTTTACATTTGCACACCAAATTTTTGCGGGAATAGCTCAGTTGGTAGAGCACGACCTTGCCAAGGTCGGGGTCGCGGGTCCGAGTCCCGTTTCCCGCTCACAGAATCCCGGTCCGG